>JAQSDW010000066.1 GCA_029946105.1 Reyranella sp.
GTCCTGCCCGTGGTCACCCATGACAATGACATTAGCCTCACCTCCAGCCGACTCGACTACGCTCGCAACAAGCTCATCGGTCATCGCGTAGAATCGCCGTATCAGCGAGTCGGCCTCGTCGGCGCGCGCGGCGTCGTAAAGCGGATGACGCGGGTCGACCGCGCCGTGCAACAGGTGATGAGCCCAATCAACAATGTGGGTGTGCACCATGAACAGGTTCCATGGTTCGCTCTCGAGTATCGAGCGCGACACTCGACAGAGCCAGTCTGTGTTGAGCCGGCAACGCTCCACGTGGGTCGCCATGTCAATCGCGCCAGAGAATAGCGGCGTCGGATCGGTCTGCTCTTCGATCGGCCCGGCGGCAAGAAGGTGCCGCCGCCAACGGTCGTCCGCGTTCGTATGACCCTCAAGTTCGTGCACCGGCGTATTGAACAGCCGCAGCCGCAACGGCGCGCGGCCGACCGCCAGGGCCTTGAACCGCGCTGCACAGCGGCGCCGCTCGCCACGCCGATCAACGGCTTCGACAAGGATAGGCTCGCTCCATTCGGAGGGTCCGAGCGTAGTATCGGCTGCCTGCCAATCCGGCACGTGCGCGATCGACACAACCGTATCGGCGTCACGCGCCGAGACGGCAAGCGCGAAGACGATTGGCGCGCGACCCCACACGTTTGGCAGAGTGAGCGTTCCGAACCACAGCGGCACGAGCCCGTTTGGCACAGCGCCGCGCCAACCAGCGCTTTGCTCAATTGTCCCGTCTTTGTTCTCCGGCCAACCATTGGTCCGCGCACCCGCAATCTCGTGCAGACACGTCAAGCCACCCCATCCGGCTGCCCCGTCTATCCGCAGCGTCGCCGCGACAGAGGGATAGGACACTGGAAACTTGACAACGAAACTCGACAGACCGTTGAGGAAAGCGGTTTGCCAGATCGGCTCGGCATTGAGCTGGTCAGCGTATACGCCACTCAGGCGATCATCGAAACACCGGCCCGGCCGATGCAACAGGAAGCCCTCAATGCCATTGGTGGCCGGATAGGTGCCAGTGCTCATGGCTGCCCAGGCAACCGGCGTCGTAGCGGGGATGGTAGAAACGAGGGGTATGGTCACGCCCCGCTCCATGAGCGCTTTCAGCGCCGGCATCGCGCCCTCGCGCAGATAACGCTCGATGAACGGCGGCGAGAACCCGTCAATGCCGACAAGAGCGACGCGACGCTGCGCCTGTTGGAACATGGACGTGCCCCTCGTCTTCCCCAATCTACCTACGTCACTTCGGGGTGCCGACCGCGGCGGCCGCGGTAGCAACACGCTCCTCCAGGAGCGTCACCGAATCCGGCGAACGGCCCGACGCCGGAACGCCGACAGAGGCCAGCGGGGAGTTGTGCAGATGGGCGATCTGCAGTCCGCCCTGGCCTCTTACGACGACGACGGTGGCACGCATATTGGCGGTGGCACCACCGACCGAGACGCGGTTGTGGTAGGACGCGATCGCCGCGTCGCCGGCAACTCGGATCTCAGGCGACAGGATTTGAGAGCGCCGCTTCTGGCCGAGGAACTGCTCTTCGAAGCCTCGGCGGAACTCCTCGAGCCCGTCGATTCGGGTCGGCGACGATACCGAGAAGAACGACGCATCGCGGGTGAAGAAGTCGAAGAACGACTTGTCACCGGTTTCGTAGGCACTCACCCACTTCTTAAGGAACGCTGTCACTTCCTCCTGCTTTAATGGATCAGCCATTTCAATTCTCCTCTCATGACCGGTCTCGGCATGAGGCCGGTTACCGCGAAACGGCCAGATAATCGCCACAAGACGATGGTGATCCGATCCGCAGCCGCCTCTTAGCAAGACAGGGTGTCAGCAGGATCACGCGAGCATCACGCCAAGGTCTTGCCACCGTTGGCGCGATCACACTGACCAAGTATCGTATGACGCGATCCGGACACACGCCTTCACGCCGCGCGTTCGTCGACTGCAACAGTTGTAGTTTTGTTCGTTTGGAGTCAGCGCACCCTTGTCACGAGGTGTCAGTGCCCCGGAGAACGCGGCGACTTGAGCTCGTCGAGAACAGCCTCGCAGGCGGTCACGAGCCGCCACAATCTGTTGCGAAGCTGCCCAATGCTATGGGACCGAGAAAGCGAATCCTTGGGCCTTGGTGTCAATCCCTGAAAATAGTTGCGGCGCACGCGAAGCAACGCCCTAACGACGTCCTCCGTCTCCGGACTCAATGCCACTCCGAGATCGTTGACGATGAGGTGCTCACAGGCTTTCGCGCTTGCGACCGCAAGCGATCGGCGCCCACTTGCCAAATGAGCATTTATCAACAGGACATGCATGCGCTCGAAATACGGATCGACCTGAAGATAGCGGTCGGCATAGGCAATCACCTTGTCGAGAGCCTTTTCACGACCAAAGTAATCGACAAGTATGTGCAACATGTCCAGATAGCATTGCCGCGTATGATTTCGGGCCTCTGTTACCCATTCAGCGTCCATATCTGGCAAGATCTCGCCGCGGTAGAGATCGATAGCCTTTTCCATCAACGCAACATCGTATCGGGCGAGGTCTTTGAGATCGACGGGAATCGCCTTGAAAGTCTCCTCGAACGCCGCAAGATCGATCCAGGTGCAGCTATCTGGTTCGATTCCGATGTCGCCGTTGCGATCGACGTGCAGCACGCTGTGCCGGATCGCCTTACCTTTAGAGTCCCGAGCATGGTTGAGACGCCACAAAAGAGTACTTAGACGCTTCTGATGTTTCTTATCGTACTCGGCCGCCCACAAGACGTTCACGATCTCTTCGCGGCGAACGTTCCTGCCGTATCGCAACGCGAGAAAGGCAATCAACGCCCTGGAGCGCAGCGAAAGCCGACCACCATAGGATCGACCATTGTAGGTCAGGTGAAGGCTACCGAAAGTGCGGATGGTCCAAGCCACGGTTCCCCCTTACTAGCGTGCCCCCGCTCCCTAATTTCGCCCGACTTGCTTTGGCGTTGAGATTTTCTAGCGCTATCGGATTGCGATACCGCTACTTACGTGATGACGCGATCTCATTCGTCGTCGGTTCCGAGACTTGCCGCGCTTACGCGCATGTCTACGAGCAATTGCTTCAAGAATATGCCGGAGGCAGACACATGCATCGCCCCGAGCTTCGGCAAGAGGCGCACACTGACGGGAGTAACGCCGATTATCTCTGTTGCCTGATCGAGCATGGCTTTCGCCGCCGTCTCTGCGTTGACTTGCGCGTTGTCGAACTGAAAGACAATGACAGCATTGGCCACTTCGTCATCCTTCAGTCCATCGAGGTGGCGCAACAGGCGCGGGTCTAATATGTCATACATCTGCATCTCTCTGGCGAGCAGGCGATCAAGCCCAGAGTCCACTCACGCTTGATCGCTTACGGAGAAAGTACACTAAGCGCTGTCACAGGGTTGACTATGCCATGCCCCTGACGGCTGGCTGGTTCGCCGTTGATCTTGCGGCACGAACGAATGATCCGTTGTTCGATTTCGGCGATGGTTGCATTCGGAAATGCTTGCATCAACAACGCCGCAATGCCGACGACACAGGGTGTCGCCTGCGACGTGCCGCTGCGCATTTCATAGCCGCCAAAGCGCCGCGTAGACAAAATACCGACTCCGGGTGCTACTAAATCCGGCTTGGAGTAGGGCGGAGGCTCGCCAAAATTTTGGCTGCAGGACGAGTCCGCAACATTGCTTTGGTCACTGATCGAACCCACTCCCAAGGCATTACGGTAGTTTGCTGGGGAATAACTTGACCCGGCGTATTCGTTGCCGATAGCAACGATTGGCAGGATGTTCGACAAGCGCAGACGGTCGATCACTGCTTGAAACACTGGATTGAACGGCTGAACCCCTGCTGATAGCGAAATCAGGCGGACGTTTTTCCCAAGCAACCATTCGAGGCCGCCAAGTAGTCGCATCAACGCACCCTCTCCAGTGATCTGGCAGCAAAAGAGTGAGGCATCTGGTGCAATCCCGACAGTGACGCCGTTCATTGGTTGCGCACACAATATGCCGGCAGTGTGAGTACCATGACCGTGACTATCCGATGCAGCCCCCCCCTCGCTCGAGCCTCCCGTTGAGTCGATGACGGCGAATGCTTTGAGCGGACGTTTGAGGGCGGGATGATCGCCGGCCACCCCACTGTCGAGGTGGCCGATTGCTAAGCCTTTACCGGTAATCCCCTTGTTCCACAAATCTGGAATTCTGAGGAAATCGAGACTCCACGAACGTTGAGCGCCACCGTCTTCAAGCAATTCGACGTTGTACATCATTTTGGGCGCAACCGCCGGAACGACGTCAACGACGTCTGGATCGTTACGCATCTTCTCGAGGCCAGCGGGGTCGACCGCGCCAACAATTAAGCCCAATCGTGGAAAGCGTCGTGGGCCCAATATGTTGGGCTCCGTACCGAATGGAACAGCTAGATGGCCAAGAGGGACGTTTGCCGTCGGGTTTCTAAGCGTGACCGCAACCGAGTCTCCTCTGCCCGCCGCAGTCAGGAAGTAGGAGGATACCCGCGCAACTACTGAAGACGTCTCCGCAACCGACGATGCACCGTCATCCGAAAGTAACGAGACGTCGCTGCCTGAGAAGGGCAGTATCGCGATCACCGTCAAGCTTGCACCCAAGGTCATTCTCGTGTCTCCTCAGTAGCGAAGGGACCGTAACCATCAACCTTGGGCTGCACCTTAACCATGTGTTATGCGCCATGGCAATGGCGAAATTTGAATACGATACTATCGCGACTGACCTGAGCTCCGAAAATTCTCCAGTGTGTGGTTCGCGGAGAAGTGCATCAGTGCAATCATGCGAGAGCTCTCGGCTGGCGCGGCAACGGCTGCGGCGTGGCAACGGAAGCACCGGATTTTCAGCGCGATGTTCTACAAGCGAAAGTCAAAGTACGACGGCCTTGAGGTGTCGGATGCTTTAGGGTTCGATCGAGACAACACAGGTCTAGTAACCTCAGCTGGAAAGGTTGTCTTCGCACAAGGACTCAGGCTTTCGTCACTCACGGTGGCGGCGAGATAAAGCGTCTTGATTCATTTGTTGCGGTTTGTGCTGAGGTTGCCGTTTTACCCAGCCGAGTAGTTGGCGTGGAATGTATAATATATTATGTGCGGAGTGGGCGCCCCACGAGACCGTGGATAGCGGTGCCGCGCCACCCGACCCGATTGCGTTGCGGGCTCAATGTAAGCGCATCGTTGGCGTTATCGGCTCCTACTAAACTCAGCAGATTTTGAGCTTTCAACACCAAGTAAGGCTGGCGAACCCTAGAACTCAATTCTCCGGCAATCCCGTCAGTTGCGCTTCGGAGCTACTACCTTCTCGATCAACTCTATGACGAATTGTATGTGGCGATGCTTTCGGAGAGCCCCGCCCCTACTCCGCCGGCTTGGCCGCCGGTTGTGCGGCATGCACCTCGCGCTCGCTGGGCAGGAACGACAGCGCCAGGAACGAGCAGAAGGCGACGCCGGCCAGGGTCATCAGCAGCACCGGAAAGCCCGCGTCCTTCACCGCGGGCCCGAGCAGGGCCACCACGAACGAGCTGACGCCGAAGCCGATGGCGAGGCGCACGCCGGTGACGCGGCTGCGCAGGCGGTCGTCGATGTAGCGCACGATCATGGCGTCGGTGAAGGGAATGGCGCCGAACACCAGGAGCATGAAGCCGACGGCCGTCAGGAACAGCGCCCAGCCCTCGGCCTGCGAGGCGATCAGGAACAGCGGCACCTGCAGCAGCACGATCGGCAGGTAGATGTTCTTGAGCGGATAGCGGTCGATCATCTTGCCGACCACGAGCTGCGCCAGCGACGCCAGCGAGAAGATGACGAACAGCATGGTGGCCAGCATCACCGGATCCTGCGCGATGCTTTTGGCGCGGATGCTGAGCAGCTCGCCGTTTCCGTTGGTCGTGAAGTTGAAGATGATGCTGCCGGTGACGGCGGTGAAGGTCATGATCGCGAACACGCGCGCCATCACCGACGGCGGCAGGTCGAGCATCCTGGCCTTGCGCCGGGCCGGCGCCTCGTCCTCGCGCGGCACCAGCACCACGAAGGCGACGGCCGAGACCAGGCAGATCACGCCGGGAATGACGAAGGCCATCTGCCAGCCGAAGCGCTGGGCGATGTAGACCGAGAGTCCGGCGGCGATGGCGATGCCCATGTTGCCGGCCAGGCCGTTGACGCCGATCGTGAAGCCCGGGTTTTTGGCCTTCTGCACCAGCATCGGAATGCCGACCGGATGATAGATCGAGGCAAAGGCGCCCATCAGGGTGAGCGCCGCGCCGATCTGCCATTTGTTGCTGCAGAGCGCGATCACCAGCGCCGAGACTCCCATGCCGGCGAAGAAGATCACCATCATGATCCAGCGGCCCCACAGGTCGCCCAGGCGCCCGCTCACGATCGAGCCGGCGCCGAACATGAAGAGAGCGCCGTAGTTGAAGGGCGTGAGTTCCGTCCATTCCACGCCCCAGACACCGGCGATCACGCCCCAGCTGTAGGCGAACACCACGAGGATCCAGTGATCCATGGCGTGGCCGATGTTGAGCAGGATGGCGCCGGGGCTGCTGTGGTTCATGTCGTCTTTTCCTCCGTCTCTACAGACTAGGCGTGGTGTCTCTGGCTGTCTTGCGCTAGAGTGACAACTTATGTCGAGAAAGAGACAGGCGCCTCCACCTGCCGAACAGTCCCCCACCGAACGGTCCACCGATCCGGCCGACTACCAACGCGTGCCGCGGGCAGTGGCGGCCATGTCCAAGGACTTTCCCGACGATTTCGAAATTGCCCCGCACAGCCACGAACGGGCACAGCTCATCTATGCCACGGCCGGCACGATGCGGGTCGCCACCAGCGACGTCATGTGGATGGTGCCGCCGCAGCGGGCGGTGTGGATGCCTTCGGGTGTCCGCCACGGCATCGTGATGTCGAGCGACGTCTCGATGCGCACCCTCTATCTGCGCGAGGACGCCACCCGGTTCATGCCCGATACCTGCAGCGTCCTGCCGGTGTCGCCGCTGCTGCGCGAACTGATCGTGCGGGCCACGGAATTGCCGATGCGCTACGACGAAAGCGGCCCCGCCGGCCATGTCGTGGCGCTGATCCTGGCCGAATTGCACGGGCTGCAATCCTTGCCGCTTCGGCTGCCGATGCCCAGCGATACGCGACTGCGCGGCCTGTGCGAGCAGCTGCTGGCAGCGCCCGGCGATCAACGCACGCTGGGCGCCTGGGCGCGCACCATCAACGCCAGTGCCCGCACGCTCGCGCGTCACTTTCAGAGCGAAACCGGCCTCAGTTTCGGCGCCTGGCGCCAGCAGGCACGCGTGCTCGAAGCCATGGGCCGCCTGGGCGGCGGCGCACCGGTCACCCAGGTGGCGTTCGACCTCGGCTACGACAGTGTGAGCGCCTTCAGCGCCATGTTCCGCCGGGCCTCGGGCGCTTCGCCCAGCCATTACAGGCATAGACCGCAGGGCGAGCCAAAAGCCCTTCCGCCGATGGGGGATTCGATGATTTCTCAACCTGTTAGCGCATTGAAGTCTTGACGTGGTGATCGCAAATATCCCCAATGCGCGACCTATTTGCGGTACTCTAAACCGTCATTTACCCCACATCGGCTGCTCCGCCGCCGCCTGGAGTTTTCGTTGAAGCCGACCGACATCGCGAACCCGGACTATTTCCACAAGGTAGTAGACTGCCAGTGGGCATGCCCCGCCCATACGCCCGTCCCGGAATACATCCGGCTGATCGCGCATGGTCGCTACTCCGACGCCTACATGATCAATTGGAAGTCCAACGTCTTCCCGGGGATCCTGGGCCGGACGTGTGACAGACCTTGCGAACCGGCCTGCCGCCGCAGTCGCGTCGAGGACGAGAACCTCGTCAAAGGCAAGAAGGAGCCGGTGGCGATCTGCCGGCTGAAGCGCGTCGCCGCCGACTACAAGGACGATGACGACATCGCTGCCCAGATGCCGAAGGCGCCGCCCAAGAACGGCAAGCGCATCGCCTGCATCGGCGGCGGGCCCGCCTCTCTCACCGTGGCGCGCGACCTCGCGGTGCTGGGCTACGAGATCATCATCTACGACCAGGATCCCAAGCTCGGCGGCTTCATCCGCACGCAGATCCCGCACTTCCGCCTGCCCGAGTCCGTGATCGACGAGGAGGTGGGCCACATCACCGGCATCGGCAACATCGAGTTCCGCCACCAGCGGATCGATTCGTTGAAGGCCGTCCTGGCCGAGGGATATGACGCGGTGTTCGTGGGCTCCGGCGCGCCGCGCGGCCGCGACCTCGACGTGCCCGGCCGCAAGGAAGCCGCCGCCAACATCCATATCGGCCTCGACTGGCTGTCGTCGGTCTCGTTCGGACACATCAGCAAGGTGGGCTCGCGCGTGATCGTGCTGGGCGGCGGCAACACTGCGATGGATTGCTGCCGCACCGCGCGTCGCCTCGGCGGCGACGACGTGAAGGTGATCGTCCGCTCGGGCTTCGAGGAAATGAAGGCGTCGCCCTGGGAAAAGGAAGACGCGATGGGCGAGGATATCCCCATCCTGAACATGCTCGTGCCCAAGGAAGTCACGCACAAGGACGGCAAGATCACCGGCGTGCTGTTTGAAAAGGTGAAGGCCGAGTACGACGCCAAGGGCCGCCGCTCGCTGGTGCCGTCGGGCGAACCCGACGAACATCACGAATGCGACGATGTGCTGGTCGCGATCGGCCAGGAGAACTCCTTCCCGTGGATCGAGAAGGATGCCGGCATCGAGTTCGACAAGTGGGGCCTGCCCAAGCTCAACGAAAAGACCTTCGGCAGCACCCATCCCAAGGTGTTCTTCGGCGGCGACGCAGCCTTCGGTCCCAAGAACATCATCTGGGCCGCCGCGCACGGGCACGATGGCGCCATCTCCATCCACAAGATGCTGATCGGCGAGGACCCCGAGGAGCGTCCCGCGCCCGGCGTCAACGTCGCCAGCCAGAAGATGGGCATCCATGAGTGGAGCTACGACAACGCGCCGACGATCGACCATCGCCTGAAGGTTCCGCACCGCCCGAAGAAAGAGGCGCTGAAGGACATCATGGCCGAGGTCGAGCTGGGCTTCGATCCTCAGCTCGCCTTCAAGGAAGCGCAGCGCTGCCTGAACTGCGACGTGCAGACCGTCTTCACCGGCCAGCTCTGCATCGAGTGCGACGCCTGCGTCGACATCTGCCCGATGGACTGCATCACCTTCGCCGACAACGGCGAGGAAAAGGATCTGCGCACGCGTCTTGTCGCGCCGGCGATGAACCCGACGCAGGACCTCTACATCGGCGACAATCTCAAGACCGGCCGCATCATGGCCAAGGACGAGGACGTCTGCCTGCATTGCGGACTGTGTGCCGAGCGCTGCCCGACCGGCGCCTGGGACATGCGCAAGTACTACATGGAAATGACTCAAGCGGAGCACGCATGCCGCAAGCAATAGCCGCCGTTAACGACTTCGTCGTCAAGTTCGCGAACGTCAACGGCTCCGGATCGGCTAGCGCCAACGAACTGTTCGCGCGCTCGATCCTGCGCATGGGCGTGCCCGTCAGCCCGCGCAATATCTTCCCCTCCAACATCCAGGGCCTGCCGACCTGGTACGAGGTCCGCGTCACCGAGAAGGGCCATCTCGGCCGCCGCGGCGGCGTCGACATGATGGTCGCGATGAATCCGCAGACCTGGGCCGAGGACGTCAAGGAGATCGAGCCCGGCGGCTATCTCTTCTACGACAGCACCAAGCCGATGGCGTCGTCGATGTTCCGCGAGGACATCAACGTCATCGGCGTGCCGCTGACCGCCATCACCAACGCCACCTACTCCGACGCGCGCCAGCGCCAGTTGTTCAAGAACATCATCTATGTCGGCGCGCTCTCGGTGCTGCTCGGCATCGACGAGACGGAAATCCAGCGGCTGTTCGGCGAGCAGTTCAAGGGCAAGGAAAAGCTGATCGACTCGAACGTCAAGGCGATGAACCTCGGCCGTGACTGGGTGAAGCAGCATGTCGATGCCGGTGCGGTGAAGCTCAAGGTCCGCCGCGCCGACAATGTCGGCGACCGCATCTTCGTCGAGGGCAACAATGCCGCCGCACTCGGCGCCGTCTACGGCGGCGCCACGGTGTGCGCCTGGTATCCGATCACGCCGTCGTCGTCGCTCGCCGAGGCCTTCCAGGCCCACTGCAAGAAGCTCCGGCACGACAAGGAGAGCGGCAAGGCCAAGTACGCCATCGTCCAGGCCGAGGACGAGCTCGCCTCGATCGGCATCGTGATTGGCGCCGGCTGGAACGGCTCGCGCGCCTTCACCTCGACGTCGGGCCCCGGCATCTCGCTGATGACGGAATTCATCGGCCTCGCCTCCTTCGCCGAGGTTCCGGCGGTGATCGTGAACGTGCAGCGCGGCGGCCCGTCGACCGGCATGCCGACCCGCACGCAGCAGTCCGACCTGCTATCCAGCGCCTACGCGTCCAACGGCGACACCAAGCACGTCCTCCTGTTTCCCGAGGACCCCAAGGAGTGCTTCGACTTCACCGCCGACGCGCTCGACCTCGCCGACCGCCTGCAGACGCCGGTGTTCGTCATGTCCGACCTCGACATCGGCATGAACCACCGTCTCTGCCAGCCCTTCCACTGGGACGAGCAGCGCGTCATCGACCGCGGCAAGGTGATGACGGCGGCCGATCTCGACGCCGGCAAGACCTTCGGCCGCTATCTCGATGTCGACGGCGACGGCATACCCTTCCGCACCTATCCCAGCACGCATCCGACCAAGGGCGCCTACTTCACCCGCGGCACCACGAAGGATGAGTATGCGCGCTACTCCGAGGAAGGCGCGGTCTATGTCCGCAACATGGAGCGGCTGCAGAAGAAGTTCGTCACCGCCGCCAAGATCGCGCCGCAGCCGATCCGCTATTCCTCGCCCAAGCCGACGCGCTACGGCGTGATCTATTTCGGCTCGACCAACCCTTCGATGGTCGAATCGCTCGAGCAGCTCGAGGCCGGCGGCAACCACGTCAATGCACTGCGCGTCCGCGCCTTCCCGTTCGCGCAGTCGGTCGAGGAATTCATCCACGAGCACGACCGCGTGTTCGTCGTCGAGCAGAACCGCGACGCGCAGCTCCGCACCATGCTGATGAGCGAGTTCGTGCTCGACGGGCGCAAGCTGATGCCGGTGCTGCACTACGACGGCACACCGATTACCGCGCGCTTCATCACGGCCGACATCGAGAAGAAGCTCGGCCAGCTGAAAGTAGTCCCCTTCGAAAAGGCGGCGTCATGACCTACATCGCCAAGCCCCGGCTGCATCATCCCTCGCTGGTCAAGAACAAGGCGGGCTACACCAGGCGCGACTACGAGGGCGCGGTCTCCACGCTCTGCGCCGGCTGCGGCCACGATTCGATCAGCGCCGCCATCATCCAGGCGAGCTATGAACTCGACGTCCTGCCGCACCAGATCGCCAAGCTCTCGGGCATCGGCTGCTCGTCGAAGGCGCCGACCTACTTCCTGGGCGCCAGCCACGGCTTCAACACCGTGCACGGCCGCATGCCGTCGGTGATGACCGGCGCCAATCTCGCCAACAAGAACCTGGTCTACATGGGCGTGTCGGGCGACGGCGATTCGGCCTCGATCGGCCTCGGCCAATTCGCCCACATCATGCGGCGCGGCGTCAACATGACCTACATCGTCATGAACAACGGCGTCTACGGACTCACCAAGGGCCAGTTCTCCGCCACCGCCGACAAGGGCTCGATCAGCAAGAAGGGCGTGGCCAACTCCGACGAATCGATCGACCTGGTCTCGCTCGCCATCCTGATGGGCGCCACCTTCGTCGGCCGCTCGTTCTCGGGCGACAAGCACCAGCTGGTGCCGCTGATCAAGGCGGCGATGGACCACAAGGGTGCGGCCTTCCTCGACGTCATCAGCCCCTGCGTGGCCTTCAACAACCACCCTGGCTCGACCAAGAGCTACGACTATGTGCGCGAGCACAACGAGGCGCTGAACCGCATCGACTTCATCGACGGCCGCGACGAGATCACCACCTCCTACGACCCGGGCAGCGTCACCACCGTGCAGCAGCACGACGGCTCGCTGCTCCGCCTGCGCAAGCTCGGCGAGGAATACGATCCGTCCGACAAGGTGGCGGCCATGAAGCGCGTCCAGGAAGGCATGCAGGATGGCGAGGTCGTGACCGGCCTGCTCTATGTCGATGCCACGCCGAAGGACCTGCACCACCATCTGAACACGGTCGACGTGCCGCTCAATACGCTGAGCGACGCCGACCTCTGTCCCGGCCTGCCGGCACTCGACCGGATCAACGCGAGCCTGCGCTGATTCTCCGCTACATCGTGGCACTGCTTGCCGCGGCGGTCGGCGCGTTGATTGGCGCCGGCTTGATGGCGATGGCGCTCGCCATCCTCTTCACCGCCATCTGGGGCTCCTTCGAGGGCTCGGCCGCCATGGGCGGCGTTACCGTCGGCCTGCCGCTGGGTGGCATCATCGGCTTCCTCCTCGGCGGTTGGCTGGTCCTGCATTTCTGGCGGCCGGCCGAGGCATCCAGCTAGGCGACCGCCATGGATGACATCGCGCAGGGCTTTCACATCGGTAGCGATTTCTTTCCCTGGGGCACGCTGTTCGCTTCGGTGGCGCCGGGCACGGTTGACGCCGGCTACGCCAGCACCGAACTCGCCTGTGCCTCTGCCTACGGCTTGGCCACCGTCCATGCCGAGATCACTGCGCCTCGGCCCGACCGGCCGGTCATGGGCCTCACCTACGAACTGGCGGCGTCCGGCGCAGCGCCGAAGGAAATCTTCGCCCAGCTCGTCATCCGGCTGGGCGCGCCAACCGAGGTCGATCGCGAGGAAGAGAACGCCGGCAATTCGAACGCGGTCGTTCTCCATGCCCAGTGGTCGCAGGGCGACACCGCCATCGCGCTCTCGCTCTACGGCTCGCCGCGGCCGTCGGACCACGGCGACGGCATCGGTGCGCTTTACGTCAACTGGAACGAGGCCGCAGCGTCGGCGCTCTTCATCGAGGTGTGGCGCGCAGCCAACGCTGCGTTGACAGAAGCCGCCGCCTCGGCGGCAACGGCGCATGTCTTCCACGTCACCTACGAGATCAATCTCCTGCTCGAGCCACGCTGCCTGCACCATCCGGAGATCCTGGCGACGCCGGAACCCATCGCCGCGCGTCTTGGTGCGACAGGCTTTGCGCTGTGGAGCGACGCCGCCGGCACGCGCTGGCACCTCTCGACGGCTGCCGACAGCATCGTGCTGGGTGATCCCGATACCTCGACCGTGCAGGTTATGGAGATCGCGCCGGCAAAAGGTGGCGGCTTCGCGGCCATCGAGGTCGGCGCGTGGTCGGTGCGCGACGCCTGGGGCTCGCGCGCCATCGCCGATGCGGCGCGGCTGCTCGAGAACCTGCCGGGCCTCGCCGTCACGCGGCACGACGGCTACGACGTCTGACCGACCTGCTCAGACCTTGTCGAGGGCGCGCATCAGCATCGTCCGCGGATCGCCCGCCAGCGCATGGCGCTGGAACGGCGCCAGGATATAGGCCAGCTCGTCCGGCAGATCGGCGGGTTCGAGCTCGATCGGCACGATGATCTTCTTGCTGCCCATCGCGAGGTAGAGCTCGCGCACGACCTGGTCGGAGGCATAGGCGCTGGGCGACGCCATCAGTACCACCGCGCGGCTGCCCTTGATCGCGCGGGCGATCTGGCCTGCCCAGCCCGGGCCGCCGGTCATGCCGGTGCGGTCGATCCAGACCGTGCGCCCCATGCCCTCGATCTCCAGCACCAGCGGATCGACCCGCAGTCGATCGTGATGGGCGTAGGAGACGAACAGCGACTCGCCCAACACGGCCAGCGGCAGCGCCACCGCGGGGGCTGTTGTGGGTACCACCGCCGGCACGGCTACGATCTCGGCAGGCGCGGCAGGACGGCGGCGCCGGATCAGCACAAACAGGATCGCCAGCACGGCGGCGACGCCGGCACCCGCCGCCCACGGTGCCCAGGCCGGCATCTCCGAGAGCACCGGTCGCACGCCATCGACGGGGCCGGCCTCGAGGCGGCGTTGCAGTTCCGCAATCTGGCGTTCGAGATCGACGATGCGGGCGTCTTCGGTCGGCTGGACCGACGATGGCGGTGGCGGTGGCGGTGGCGGTGGCGGCGGCGCGGACGGTGCGACCGCCGCGGGCGGTGGCGGCGACACATCGCGCTCAGCACGCTCCGCGGCCGCGCGCTTGTCGCGCTCGTCACTGGAACTCGCTGCTTTGGAACGCTCCTCGCGCCGGCTGAGCTCTTGCTGCATGCGCCTTGCAGCCTCCATTTCGCGGCGCATCGCGGCTTCGTCCGGGCCGCCAGATTTCGTAATCGGGGGCGCGGGCAGCGGCGGGGGCAACGCCGCCATCTGCAGCCATGACGCCAGGCCACCCGCCACGAGCAGCACAACAACGACGGCCGTCACGGCCACCCCCCAGCGCCGCGTCGAGCGCGCCATCGCGGCAGGCGCGGGAGCGCGGTCGAACATCGGCGCCCGCGATTCGGCAGGCGGCGGTGACGGCGGCGGAGGTGGCGGCGGCGCTTCGGCTCCTTCGCCCGGCGCGAGTGCCGCCTGCAGCAGCTTGAACGCCGTCTCACGCGCCGGCGCATCGGGCGGCACGGTGTCGAGGTCGCCCAGCCCCAGCGGCAGGGCGGTGTCGTCGCGGCGGACGATCACCAGGCGTCCCTGCGACCAGAGCTCGATCAGCGTCGGCACGTCGGCGGCGGTCGCGGGAGCGGCCGCGCTCCAGACCAGCAGCACGGTTCTCCGCTCGCCGGCCGGCAGCGACCGCGCGATCTCGATGTCGAGGCCGCGCGTCGCCCGACGCACCTCCTCGGCAAAGTCCACATCGGCCGGGCCGGCGACGATCAGCACCATGGTCATGTCACAACCCTAGGCGGGCGTCGCCGCCTCGACCAGCCGGCCGACCTCGCCCGGCTTGCGCTGCAGCTCGACGCGTCGCTCGTGCCATTTCCGGAGCGACGGCCGGTGGCCGATCGACACGATGGTCGCACCTGGCAGCCGCTGCTTCAGCGCACCGTAGACCACCTCTTCCGTGGCCTCGTCGAGCGAGGCGGTGGCCTCGTCGAGGAACAGCCAGTCGGGCTTGAAGACCAGCGCCCGGGCGATCGCCACGCGCTGCTGCTCGCCGCCAGACAGGATGTTGGTCCAGTGCGCCTCCTCGTCGAGGCGGCCGGCGAGTTGGCCGAGTTGGGCCGCCTCCAGGGCCGCCACGATCTCGCCGTCGCTCGCCGTCGAGTGCTCGTCCGGATACCTGATCGCGTCACGCAGCGTGCCGATCGGGATGTAGGGTTTCTGCGGCAGGAACAGCACACGCGCGCCCGCCGGTACATGGACGTGCCCGCTGCCGAACGGCCAGATGCCCGCCAGCGCGCGGAACAGCGTGCTCTTGCCCGAGCCGCTCGTGCCCGAGATCAGGGTCGATTGGCCCCGCGCGAAGGCCAGCGTGGTGTCGGACAGCAGCGTCTGGCCGTTGGGCAGGGCGAGCGTCAGATCTTCTACGCCGACATCGCCGCGCGCCGCATCGGGCACCAGCTCGATGGCGCTTTCCTGCTTGTGGTCGGTCGCCGCCTGCAGACCGAGCAGGCGGTCCATGACGGCACGCAGCTCGGCCAGGGTGGTGTAGTTGTCGATGAAGAACGACAGCGCGGCCTGTACCTGGCCGAAGGCCGAGGCCGTCTGCGTCATGACGCCGAGCGTGATGGCGCCGGCGAAGAAGCGTGGCGCCGTCACGAGATAGGGGAAGATGATCGCAAGCTGGGCGTAGCCCGACTGGTAGAAGGCGAGCTGCACCTGGGTGAACAGCACACGCCAGCCGTTGTTGAACACGTCGGTGAAGCGCGCGTTCAGGGCCTCGGCCTCGTCCTCCTCGCCACGATAGAGCGCGATGCCCTCGGCATTCTCGCGCACGCGCACCAGGGCGAAGCGGAAATTCGCCTCGTAGCGCTGCTTCAGGAAGTTGAGCGGGATCAGGCGACGACCGACCAGGTTGGCGAGCAGCGTACCGGCCAGGGCATAGATCAGGCAAACCCACGCCATGTAGCCCGGAATGTTGATGTCGAGGCCGATGGCGATCAGGGACAGTGGTCCCGACAGCGTCCACAGGATGAACAGGAACGACACCAGTGTCGCCACGGCGCTCAGCAATCCGAGGAAGAGCAGCATGGTGTACTCGCCGAGGAAGCGCAGATCTTCGGCGATGCGCTGATCGGCATTGTCGACCGTGCGCTGCAGTTCGATGCGGTAGTAGCCGCGCCCGTCGAGCCAATGGGCGAGGAAGCGCCGCGTCAGCCAACGCCGCCAGCGCAGGCGGAGATAGGGGCTGACAATGGCCCGGGCGACGAAGGCCATGATCATGAGCGAGGCGATCCAGCTGAAGGTCAGCATCTCCTGCCAGAACGCCGCCTCGTCCTTGTTCTGCAGGCTGTCGTAGAAACGCCGGCTCCACTCGTTGAACAGCACTTCCAGGAAGACCGAACCCAGCGTGAGCGCAATGGCGCCGATCAGCAGCGGGATCGCATAGGGCCACTCCTCGGACCTGAAATACGGAGTGACCAGGCGCCACCAGTCGCCGACGAACGAGCCTACTTTTTTCATGGAAAGTCCTTTCGGGGCGCACACTAGCCGCCGATCAAGCGATGACAAGAGCGCCAACGGGGGCTATAGCGCCGCGCAATGGAGTTCACCCCGCTCGCCTCCCGGCAGGCCGCCGTCGAAATCCTGGTCTCCTGTCTCGACAAGGGCCAGCCGCTCGACGAGGCCCTCGCCCGCCATGCCGGCTTCGCCGGCCTCGACCCGCGCGACCGCGCCTTCGTGCGCCTGCTGCTGGCCACGACGCTGCGCCGGCTGGGCGAGATCGACGTCGTGCTGGCCGCCCTGATCGAACGCCCGCTGGAAGGCCCTAACGCCGCCGGCCGCCAGGTGCTGCGCCTGGGTGCCGCCCAGCTCCTGTTCCTGGGCACCGCGCCTCATGCCGCCGTCGACACCTCGGTGCGCCTGATCGAGGACGCCCACCTGCCGCACCTGAAGGGCCTCGCCAACGCCGTCCTGCGCCGCATCAGCCGCGAAGGCGCCGCGATCCTGGGCGACCGCGACCCCGCCCGCCTCAATACGCCGCAATGGCTGTGGGCGAGCTGGGCCGAGGCCTATGGCGAGGACGCGACACGCACCATCGCCGCCGCCCACCTGATCGAGGCGCCGCTCGATCTCACGCCGCGTGCCAACACCGAATTCTGGGCTGGCCAGCTCGAGGCCGAGGTGCTGCCGACCGGCACGCTGCGGCGCACCGGCGGCGGCCATATCGCCGACCTGGCGGGCTTCGCCGAAGGCGCGTGGTGGGTGCAGGATGCGGCCGCCACGCTTCCCGTGCGCCTGATGGGCGACATCACGGGCAAGCGCGTGGCCGATCTTTGTGCAGCCCCCGGCGGCAAGACGATGCAGCTCTGCGCTGCCGGTGCGGCCGTTACCGCCGTCGACATCTCGGCGCGCCGCATGATCCGGGTCGGCGAGAACCTTGCTCGCGCCGGCCTCGCCGCCGAGCTCGTGACCGCCGACGCCAGCAAATGGACGGCGACCGAGAAGTTCGACGCCATCCTGCTCGATGCTCCCTGCACCGGCACCGGCACACTGAGACGCCATCCCGATATCGCCTGGCTGAAGGACGAGGAGGACGTGGGCCGTCTCACCCTCACCCAGGATCGGCTGCTGCTGCATGCGGTGGGACAGCTCAAGCCCGGCGGCATGCTGGTCTATGCCGTCTGCTCGCTGCAGGAGGACGAAGGCCCGGCACGGATCGAGGCGCTGCTGTCGCGTGACCCGCGCCTGAAACGCGTGCCCGTCCAGCCAACCGAGCTGCCGGGCCTGGAAAGCGCCCTCACCAAAGACGGCGACGTCCGCACCCTGCCCTCGATGTGGCCCGAACGCGGCGGCCTCGACGGCTTCTATATCGCGCGGCTCTCGCTTTAGAGTCCGATCCCCGCCATCTGGGTCAATCCCAGTGCGACGGACAGGAGATCCGACCCACTGGCGAGGCGGGCAGATGGCGCCGCCCGCTCGATCGCCGCACGCACGGCCGGAACGCGGCTCGACCCGCCCGTCAGAAAGATCGTTTCAATGGCGGGAGGTTTCAGGCCCGCCGCGGCGATGCAATCGCTCGCCGCCTCGTGCAGCCGATCCATCCTGGCGGCGATGGCGCGGTCGAATTCGACGCGCGTCGCGGTGACCGCGAGGCCCGCCTCGAGAAAGGCCAGAGACACCGCCACATTTTCCTGAGCGCTCAGCGCGATCTTGGCGTCCTCCATGGCAAACGCCAGGCGATGACCAAGCCGCTGGCGCACCACGTTCAGAAGACGCCTCACCTTCTCGGGCTCGCAGGCGAGTGCTGCCAGCTCGGCGATCGCACGCTCGTTCTTGTAGGTATAGGCGAAGTTGATGGTCGGCCACGCAGCAAGCTCGTGATAGAGCGCGTTCGGCATCGGCAGGTTCTTTTCGACGAGCTGGGTGCCGAGACCCAGCAGCGGCATCACCGCCGCAAGACTGAGCGCGGTGTCGAAGTCGGTGCCGCCCACGCGCACGCCGGCGTTCGCCAGCACATCCCGGCCGCGATCTGCGCGCCCGCGGAGCTGCGGGCCGACACGGATGACGGAAAAGTCGCTCGTGCCGCCGCCGATGTCGGCGATGAGCACCAGCTCTTCTCCCTGTACGGTCTGCTCGTAGTGGTGGGCCGCCGCGATCGGCTCGTAGACAAAGGTGACGTCGCGAAAGCCCGCCCGCCGGGCGATGGCCTTGAGCACCTCCTGTGCCCGCGCATCCGCCTTGTCGTCGTCATCGACGAAGCGCACCGGCCGGCCGTGCACGACGGACGTGATCTCCTGCCCGGCGAAGGCTTCGGCCTTGTCTTTCAGATGCCGCACGAAGATCTCGACGACTTCCCGGAGCGGCACCTTGCTGCCTCCCAGGCTGGTCTCCTCGTCGATCAGCGGAGAACCCAGGATCGACTTCAGCGCGCGCATCAGCCGGCCTTCGGTCTGCCCGACATAGGCCGAGATGGCCTCGTTGCCGAACAGCACCCTCCCCTTGGTTTCGTAATCGAAGAACACCGCGCTCGGCATCAGCGTGTTGCCCGCTTCGATCGGCGCCAGCGTTGCTGTCCCGTCGAGCGTGACGCCGATCGCCGAGTTCGACGTTCCGAAATCCAGTCCGCAAGCAATCATCTCTGTCCCCCAAGGCGCGCAGGGGTGCTCATCTATTACGATGCGCGGAACGTTGCCAGACTGTTTCTTTTCGCCTAGTGTCGCCTCGATAGAGGGCTGCCAGAGATTTGGGCGGCCCTTTTTGTTGGCGGCAGTTCTAGATCCCAGCCCTAGACCATCGAACTCGGCCGGTAGAACGGCACGTGCTTCGAAGGATCCATGTACTTTTCATAGAAGCGCCGCGCGTGCGGCAGCAGCGCCACCGAGAGCTTGCGGCGCTCGACCTCGTCGTCGGCCAGCGCCTTGCTGAGATCGTCGTGCAGCGCCTTCAGCGCCACGGTGCGGTCGACCTTGGTGAACTTGCCGTCCTTGTAGATCACCTCGCCGTCGCAGATCGTCGTGGTGACGGCCTGCTGCTTGGCGCGCTGGACCACGGCGTCGAGCGTCGGCGTCATCTCGTCGAGATAGGGGTAGGCCACGCTGTCCCAGTCGATCAGCACCATGTCGGCGGCCTTGCCGACCTCCAGCGTGCCGATGCTGTCGCCGAACGGCGTCGTCTTGGCGCCACCGACCGTTGCCATGCGCAGGACCTGCGACATGGTCGGCACGTCGGCCTCGACCATGCCGGGCACGCGATGGGCGCGCAGCACCAGCTTCATCTCCTGCAGCATGTCGCGGTCGTCGTTGATGCCGGCCTCGTCGAGGCCGATCGCGGTGTTGATGCCCTTCTTCTCGAAGTGATTGAGCGCGGCCACGCCGGAGCGCAGGCGGAAGTTGGACGAGCAGTTGTGGCAGACGCAGCCGCCGGCCTCGGCCAGGCGGTCGATGTCCTTCTCGTTCAGCCATACGCCATGGCCCAGCGTCAGGCGCTTGTTCACCATGCCGAAGCGGTCGATGTATTCCAGCGCCGTGCACTTGCCGCGTCGCCAGGCATATTCCTTCTGGTACGCGGTCTCGAGCAGGTGCATGTGCATCGGCACGTCGTACTTGGCCGACGCGTCCGACAGCAGCGTCAGCGCCTTGTCCGAGCACCAGTGCAGGTTGGCCGGCGCCAGCTGGATCTTCACTCGCCGCTTGTTGTGGTGCTGCGAGTGGAACGACTTGAACATGTCCATCGCATCGTCGAGGCTCATCTTGAAGCGGTCGAACCAGCGCTTCATCGGATCCCTGAGCTCGGGCGGGAGGCTCGCCACGAACTCCTCGTCGGCCTGGTAGACCAGCCGGTTCTGGTCGCGCACCGCGTAGCAGTACGAGACGCGCATGCCGATGTCTTCGTAGGCCTTGATGGTCTCGTTCGCCCGCTTCTCGACATCAGGCAAGGTGCCCGGCATCCAGCCCTGGATGTGCTGCACCGTGGTGATGCCCGAGCCGATCATCTCGAAGGCCGAATAGAGCGTGTCGAGGTAGAGGTCGAGATTGCGGATCACCATGCGGGTGATGAACCAGAGCTCGAGCGGCATGTCGGGCGAGCCCAACTGCACCGGCGTCAGGCCAACGTGATGATGACCGTTGACGAAGCCCGGCAGCAGGATCTCCTTGCCGTTGCCGATCACCGGCACGGTCGGATGCTTGGCGTGCAGGTCGTCGTAGGTGCCGACGGCCACGATGACGCCATCCTCCTGCAGGACCGCACCGTCCTTGATCTCGTTCCAGGCAAAGCGGTCCTTGGTACCGGTGATGGTGGCGCGGCTGCGGACGAGACTGGTGGCCATGGTTGGCTTCTCCCGGGTTGATCGGCGAATGGATGTTCAGGCGGAAACGGCGAAGGCTTCCTGCTCGGCGAACGCACGGTCCACCTCGTCGCGCAGGAGTTCGGTGAGCTGGATGCGCATCGCCTCGGCCTCGCGCGAGAACAGGTTGCGCGGCCTCGGCAGGTCGATCGGGTAGATCGTCTTGATGCGGCCGGGCCGCGAGGTGAACACCACGACGCGGTCGGCGAGCGCCACCGCCTCGTCGATGTGATGGGTGACGAACAGCACCGAGGCGCCCGAGTCGCGCCATACGTCGAGCAGGAAATCCTGCATCCGCGCCCGGGTTTGCACGTCGAGCGCCGCAAAGGGTTCGTCCATCAGCAGCACTTTCGGCCGCATGGCGAGCGCACGGGCCACCGCCACGCGCTGGCGCATGCCGCCCGAGAGTTCGTCGGGCCGCTTGTCCATGGCCGCGATCAAGCCGACGCGCTGCAGCGCTTCGGCCGCGACCTTGCGGCGCTCCTCCTGCGAGGCGCCGCGGATGGCCAAGCCGAAGCTCACGTTCTGCCACACCGTCAACCAGGGGAAGAGCGAGGTTTCCTGGAAGATCAGGCTGCGCTCGGGCGACGGTGTCTCGACCTTGTCGCCGAACGACCAGGTGTCGCCACCGGTCGCGTCCTCGAGGCCGGCGATCAGGTAGAGCAAGGTGCTCTTGCCGCAGCCCGAGGGGCCGAGGAAGACCACGAACTCGCCGGGCTTGATGTCGAGGTCGATGTCGCGCAGCGCCTCGTGCGCCCGCTTGGTGCCGGCCGCCCAGGTCTTGCCGACGCCGCGGCACACGACCGCGTCCTTGGAGGAAAAATGGGGCGCGTTTTCAGAGGCCACGCAGTCTCTCCGCGGTATCGGGCAACCAGTAGAGAATGCGGCGCTGCGCCAGCCGCAGCAGCCAGTCGAAGGTGAAGCCCAGCACCCCGATCACGGCGATGGTGAAGAACACCAGCGACGGATTGAAGGTGTTGCGCGCCAGCATGATGACCTGGCCCATGCCGTAACCGACGCCGGTCGACTCGGCCACCAGCACTACCATCCAGGCGCCGAACAGGTTCATGCGCAGCACCTGGAGCATGCCGGGCAGGATGGCGGGGATGATGACGCGGACATAGATCTGCGCCTTGGAGGCACCCATGGTGCGCGCCACGTTGATGAAGTTGGTGTTGACCGTGTCGATCTGGTTGATGGTCGCCAGCACCATGTGGAAGAACAGCGCCACCACCACCATGAAGATGGCGGGCGCATTGCCGATGCCGAACAGGAAGATCGCCACCGGCAGCCAGGCGATCGGCGACACCGGAGACAGCAGGGTGATGGTGGGCAGGACCAGCCGGTCGAAGAAGCGGTAGTAGCGGACGAGCACGCCGATCCCGATTGCCAGCACCGAGGCGATCACGAGGCCCGCGAACACGCGTGCCGTGGTGGCGGCACCCGTGATCAGCACAGATTCGAAGGCCGACGGGCCTTCGTCCATTGAGGTGCCGACTTGCCAGCGCGTCGCGGTATTGAAGAACTTGCCCTGCTCGGTGAGGTTGCTGAGGAAGATGTGCGGTGGCGGCAGCAGCTTTTCGTCGGCCCAGCCCATCGCCCAGCACAGCTCCCAGAGTCCCGCGAACAGGCTGATCGAGAGGCAGGTCCACCAGATCTTGGCCAGCCAGTCGAGCCCCGCCATCGATGTGAATAGACGGGAAGCGAGAATCCGGGTCGCCGCCGCCGGGCGGGATGCTCCGGCGGCGACGCCCGTCTCACCGTCGCGAGTGACGACGGCCATCAGGCAGACTTGTACTTCAGCTTGCCGTAGAGGTCGGGGTTCTCCTTGATCACCTCTTCAAGCATGGTCCAGTCGATGGCGTCGCGGCCGGGCTTCTTCTTGATGTAGCCCATCTCCATGACGCTGTCGGTGCGCTGCAGGATGAAGTCGGTCTGGCTGCGCGCATCGACGATCGCCGGCTGCTTGCCCTGGGCGATCTTGGCGTTCTCCATCGAGGTCTTGTAGTACTTGCCGACCAGCTCCTTCAGCACCGCATCGGTCTGGGTCTCGGCGTCGAGCTGGGCCTGCATCATGCTCTTGATGATGGCCTTCAGGCCGGCCGGATTGTCCTTCACCAGGCTCGACCGCGCCGCGAGCACGCAGTCGGTATAGCCCTTGCCGTAGAGATCGATGCCGTTGCTCAGCATGACAGCACCCTTGACGTCGTTTACCAGGGCCGAGGCATAGGGTTCGATGGTGCAGATCCAGTCGATGGCACCGGCCTTGAAGGCCTCGACGGCCTCGGGCGTGTTGCCCATGTAGCGGACTTTTACGTCCTTGAAGGCGATGCCGTGCTTCTTCAGGTAGTCGTACGGCATGACTTCGAGCGTATCGAGCTGGAAGGTGCCGAGCGTCTTGCCCTTGAGCTTCTCCGGCGTGTCGAGACCGGGACGCGCGACGATGGCGCAGCCCTCGACGCCGCCGCCGGCCACGATCTTGACCGGAGCGCCCTTGTCGTAGAGCGCCATGAAGCTGGTGTAGGGCATCAGGCCGAGATCGACCTGGCCCATGCCGAGGAAGGTCACCATCTCGGCGGAAGTCGGCGTGTTGACGAACACCAGCTCGGTGCCGGCGGCCTTGGCATATTGCCGCGAATGGGCAAGGAACAGGTTGAGGTTGCAGAAGCCCGTGCCGTGCGTCGACTTGAGCGCTCCGGCCGCGTGCGCCGGCCCGCCCATGAACAGGCCCGGCCCCGCCGCCATGGTGATGGTGCTGACAGCCGCAGCGGCCTTCAGAAAGCCGCGCCGCGACGGCTTGGTGGCCGCCGCCCCGGAAAAATCCATCCCGGATAGATTGGGAAAATGCATACAGCCAATTCGGTCACACATGACGTGTCCTCCCTCGATCAGCACAGTGCTGGCAGCAGTTGATGGCAGTGGGATTTCGGCTATGTCGGTGTCTGGCCCTGACGACTCCCCGACAGCCGCCGCGAACGACAGCCGTCATCGAAATTGCCGGCACGCCGACCGAGAAAGAATCGCGATGCGATTCTGCGCTGCTGGGTTTGAAGCAAGGGATGTGCCACGCCGCGAATAGCGGCATTGACCGGGGAATCGCAGACTGTCTCTGAGAGACGCGCCTAAAACTTGGTCAACTGATCAAATCTTGTTCGGCCGGACCATCGCCAGATACCGGAGCCGCTCCTGGTGGCCGATGTAGAGGCCCGAGCAGACGATCACGCCCGCCCCCACCCAGGTCCAGAAGTCGGGGATGTTGTCGAACACCAGGTAGCCCAGCAGCGCCGCCCCAACGAGCTGCGTGTAGTTGAAGGGCGCCACCACGGCGGCCGGCGCCTGGCTGTAGGCGATGGTGAGGAAATAGTGGCCGATGGCGGCCATGGCGCCCAGGCCCAGGAACAGCACGAGGTCCCAGCCCAGCACCGGCGTCACCCAGTCGAAGGCCAGGAACGGCAACGCCGCCACGGTGCCGACGATGGTGGCCATGGTGGCCGAGGCATCGGGCCGCTCGGTCTGGCCGTAGCGCCGCGAATAGAGCTGGTAGAGCGCGCTGCTGAAGGTGCTGGCCACGATCAGCAGGACGTACCAGTTGAAATTGGCCGCCCCCGGCCGCACCACGATCAGGGCACCGGCGAAGCCGATGCAGACGGCGATCCACCGTTTGGTCCCCACCGGTTCGCCGAGAAAGCGTGCCGACAGGGCCGTCACGATCAGCGGCGAGGTGAGCGAGATCGACGCCGCCGAGGCCAACGGCATGTGAACCAGCCCGTGAAAATACAGGAGCGACGAGCAGAACAGCAGCGAACCCCGGATGATCTGGCTGCCGATATTGCGCCAGCGGAAGAGGTTGAGCCCACTTCGCGGCAGGAACAGCGCCAGCATGAAGCCGAAGGCCACGACATAGCGGGCCCACACGACCTCGGCCGGAGGATAGGTCTGCATCAGCGTCTTGGAGATCGCGTTGAGGACCGAAAAGCACGAGACCGAGAAGAGAATGGCCAGAATGGCGCGCAGGATACGGTCGGTGGGTGGAGACGCCGGCGGCGGCGCTTTGACTGTCATGGCCGGGAAACTAGCTTCACCGCTGGGGGCGCGCCACTCCAGCAATTCAGGATGTCCGCTCCGCCTTCCGCTCGACTTCGTTGGGCCACAGCATCAGCGACACGGTGAGCAGGATGGCAAGACCACCCATGATGCCTATGAAACGATCAATGCCCGGCATGATGCTGTTGGGCGGCGCTGGCCCCTGGATCAGCGTGACGATGAAGACAAACGCCGCTTGCGTGCCGATATAGCCCACATCGTGCTTGCCCAACTGGATATGCATCCCGATCCACACGCTGCCGCCGATCATCGCGATCCACCAGGGAAACGACTCGACCTGAATGGCCAGGCACAGGAGGGCGGCGATGCCGCCCAGCAGGCAGCCGAGGAAACGGTGCAACGATCGTTGGGCCACGGCATGGCGGGTGCCAAGGTTGCTGTTGGCAATCACCGGCGCCGACATCACCACGGCGACGGTGATGGCCATTTCGCTGAGCTGCGGCAGGTCCATCAGAATCCAGACGTTCAGCACAACGACGACGGAGATCGCCGCGCGCATGCCATGCAGCACCGACGGCCACTGCGGCCCGAGCAGATGGCGCCAGCCCGGCACCGTGGGCGGCGGGTCGGCATGCCAATGCAGGAGGAGATTGGAAACGATGGCCGAGGCCACGACGCCGATCGCCACCTCGTAGGTCCGATAGAAAGCGACGTGGACCGCCTGCTGGGGGTTCTCCAACGACATCAACAGCACCATGGTGGAGGTGATGGTGAAGAACAGCCAGGCAAGTCCGTGCGGACTGACCTGCATGGCAATCACACCCAGCATGGTGACGCCGGCCAGGAATAGGTAGAGCGCGAAGTGATCGTAAGGCAGCCATCGCGCCATGATGAAGCCCATCACCGCGCCGGCGACCGTGCCGACCATGCGCAGCATGCCGCGCTTCAGCGACGCCGCCCCCGTCGACATGATCGTCATGTAGCCGCTGATCGCCGCCCACCATATCGAGTCGACCTCGAGCCACAGTGCCATCGTGGTCGCCAGAGGAACCGTGATGGCCGCGACCAGGCATTGCCTGGACCGCGCCGGGTCCGTGCCCAACTCGCCGATCTCGCGCCACCAGTTCCGGAGCGCATCGTCGACCATGACCCAAGCGTCGGCGAAGTCCGCCATCACCGACCTGAAGATGGACTCCTTCGGTTTCGCATGGGACTGGTCCCTCATGGCGTGAATATGATCGTACGCGCGTCGGCGCCCATGAAGAGCTTGAGGCCCGGCGGCGGATTTTCCAGTACGATGGTGACGGGAATGCGCCGTTGCAGGCGTATCCAGTCGGTGGTCGGCGCCACGTAGGGCAGCAGCTTGTCGATGCCGGGATCGCGGCTGATGCCGCGGGCGATGCCGGTGATCTTCGCGCGGTGGAAAACGAACGGCTCGCTGTCGAGCCACACCCAGGCCTCGCCACCGATGGTGAAGGAGCGGATGTAGTCCTGCTTGTAGTTGGCCATGATGCGCCAGGCATCCGCATCGACGATGCCGAGCATCGGGATGTTGATGGTCCCGGTGTCGCCGGGCTGCAGCGTCAGGTTGGTGATGGCGCCGTTGACCGGCGACGGGATCACGGTGCGATCGAGGTTCCACTGTGCCGTGGCATTCTCGGCGATCGCGAGGTTGAGGCCGGCCTGTTGCGCCAGGATGCTGGTTTGCGCCTTGTCGATGGCGATCTGGGTGATCGTCATCTCGGCGGCCGAACGGCGCAGCTCGTTGTTGGTCCGGTCCAGCTCCTCGACCGGGGCATACTGCTTCTGCGCGAGGTCGGAGTACCGACGCTGCTGCTCGAGGGCATAGGTGTGCGCCGAGGTCGAAGCCTGGAGTGCCGCCGTGGCGGTTAGGAGTTCCTCCTGCGCCACCTTGACCAGCGCCCTCGACTTTTCGATCTGCGCCTTGGTCTGGTTGACCACGAGCTGGAACGGCACCGGGTCGATGGTCACCAGCCTGTCGCCCTTCTTCACGACCTGGTTGTCGACGACATGGACCGCGATGATCCGCCCGGTGATCTGCGGCGCCACGGCCACGAGGTCGGACCGCACATAGGCATCGTCGGTGTAGGCGACGAAATAGACGACGATCTGGTAGGCCACGAACAGGCCGAAGATCGTGCCGCCGACGGTGAGCAGGCGCCTGAGCCGGCTGGTCTCCCGCTCCGGCCGCGCGGCCCCGACCGCCGGCGCGGATGCCGGCACGGGGTCGGGGATCGGCGCAGGGATCGCAGCCGGGATCGGGACCGGCTTCGCCTCGGCAGCGGTCGACGCCGGCTCGACGATGCCCACGATCGGCGGCTCGGGCTTGGCACCCGGCGGCGGTGGGTCGGCGGAGGGCGCGGTGACACTCATGGGGCGAAACTAGCGCCTTCGCGGCGACGGGCAAGCGTCGGGCTGGCTCGAATTGGATATTGACTATCCTATCCTTTAGCCTATACTCCTATCCGTGACTTCTCCCCGCCCGATCTGCGTCCCCCGCCCCGGCAAACAGTTCTCGACGTCTGCTCGTCCGATTGGACTGGCGACGTGAAAAAGGTGATCCGGTGTCCCACGCCCCAGCCCCGAAGACACCGGATTCGGCGAACGCGAACAAGGGCTTGGTCGATGAAGCGCGAGGTGCCTGGCGACGTGAACCCCTGTCCCACGGGCACGATCCGGCGCGGAGCGGCGAAGCGAAGCGCGCTCAGAAACTCATGCTCTTGATCTTGGCGCCAAGGGCCGCGATCGAGAACGGCTTGCCGATGAAATTGACACCGGGGTCGAGCACGCCGTGATGGACGATCGTGTTGGCGGTATAGCCGGTGGTGAACAGGACTTTCAGTGCCGGCCAGCGCTCGGTGGCGACGGCGGCGAGTTGGCGGCCGTTCATGTTGCCGGGCAGGCCCACGTCGGTGAACAGCAGGCCGATGTCGTCGTGCGCCTCCAGCACCGCCAGCGCCTGCGCGCCGTCGCCGGCTTGATAAACGGTGCAGCCGATTTCGCGGCAAGCCGAAACGGCGAACTCGCGCACGACAGGATCGTCCTCGACGACCAGTACGACGAGGCTGCCGTCCGTCGCGTGCAGCGGCTGAAGGGCCGACTCGACGCTCTCGCCGGCTTCTGCCACGGCGCGCGGCAGGTAGACCTTGACCGTCGTGCCCTGGCCCAGCTCGCTGTAGATCTTGAGATGGCCGCCGACCTGCTTGACGTAGCCGAAGGTCATGCTGAGGCCGAGGCCGGTGCCCTGCCCGCGCTGCTTGGTGGTGAAGAACGGCTCGAAGGCGCGCACCATGGTCTCGTGATCCATGCCGGCGCCGGTATCCGACACCGCGATCATCACATACTGGCCAGCCGTGACATCGATGTCGGCAGCGGCATAGGCGTCGTCGAGGTGAGCGTTGGCGGTCTCGATGGTGAGCGTGCCGCCGTTCGCCATGGCGTCGCGACCGTTGATGGCGAGGTTCAGGACAGCGCTTTCGAGCTGGACGGCGTCGGACCGCGCCCGCCACAGTCCGCCAGCCAGGATCGTCTCGATCTCGACCCGCTCGCCCAGCGTCCGGCGCAGCAGTTCGGACATGCCCGAGACCAGCCGGTTGGCGTCGACCGCCTCGATCTGCAGCGGCTGCTGACGCGAGAAGGCGAGCAGCCGCTGGGTGAGCTGGGCTGCTCGCGACACAGCGGTCCTGGCGAGGTCGAGAAAGCGCGCGACGTCGGCCGACGCGTCGGGCAGGCGGCGGCCGACCATCTCGAGGGCGCCACCGATGCCGGTCAGCAGGTTGTTGAAGTCGTGGGCGATGCCGGCGGTGAGCTGGCCGACCGCGGTCATCTTCTGCGACTGGCGCAGGCTCTCTTCCGCGCTCGCGCGCCGGGCCTGCTCGTCGTGCAGCTTGGCCAAGGCGGCGCTCTCCTGCATCGCGCGGCGCGACGCGAGCAACGCCAGCCCCATCAGGGCGAGCGTCGCCGGCAGCCCGAAGACGAGGTGGGACGTCATGCGCGAGAGCCACGCCGCGCGAATCGTATCCGTCGCATAACCGTGCACGACATAGATCGGCAGGTCGGCCAGCTTGCGGTACATGAAGATGCGGGCATGACCGTCGAAGCTGGAACTGTCGGTCTCGTAGATGCCGACGTCGGGGGAGGCTGCGATCGAACGCATGAAGCCGCTGTTCGGACCGAGCCGGGTTGGCCCGCCCGTCGCGGGATAGCGCGCCAGTATCTCGCCGTCGTTACGCACCAGGGCCGCAGTGAAGTTCTTGGCGTCGGAGGCCTGCGAGAAGCGATCGATGAAATAGGCCGGCGAGATCGAGACCGCGATGATGCCGTTGAACTTCCCGTCCGCGGTCTCGCGGCGCTCGCTGTACTGGAAGAAGGTGCCGTCGCCCACGCGCCCGCGCAGCATCTCGCTCACGTTCAGCCGGGCGCCGTCGCGATGGGCGATGAAATAGGAGCGATCGGCGGTACTGACTCCAGGTGGCAGGGGGAAGGTCCTGGCGGAAACGAGGGCGCTCCCGTCGGCATCGATCACGAAGGCATTCTGGATCTGAGGCAGGGACTCCACCAGCCGCTTGAGGCGCTCATGGATCTTCTGCTCGTTCGTCCGGATGCCCTCGTTGGTGTAGTGATCGACGATCTCGGCGATGTTGGCGATGACCAGGTAGTCGGTCTCGAAGGTCGTGCGGACGTTGACGTAGATCAGGTCGAGCGTGAGCGCGATGCGCTCCTCGGCCTGCTGCCGCATCTCGTCGTAGGCCAGCCAGCTCGCACCGGCGAACAGCAGCACCGGCACGATCAGCGTGGCCGCCACCAGCACCAGCGACGTTTCGGCGGCCGTGGTGCCTCGAAGCCCCCAGGTCCGCCACTTGAGCAGACGGCGCATTGCGATCGCCTAGGCGCGGGCGATCAGCGACGCGACGAACTTCGACAGCCCGACGGCGCTGTACGGCTTGGAAAAGACATGTACCTCGGGCCCGCCCGCGCCGCCCGGGGCGTGGGCGCCGGAACAGCGGATGACGGGTGTCCCCGGCCGGTGCCGAGCCGCCGCCTCGATCACCCCCTCGCCCGACATGTCGGGGAGGCCGATGTCGACGATGATGGCCGACAGCGCCGCCGTGCCCATCAAGACATCGAGCGCCGCCTGGCCGGTCGGCGCCTCGATGCAATCGAGGCCGATCTCGCCCAACGCGTCGACCAGGACGGCGCGGATCAGGAACTCGTCTTCGACCAGCAGGACGCTCGGCATGACGCTGCCCTACTCCGCGGCCTTGGCCATCGACTGTTGAGGCTTGAAGGCAAGGATCGAGCCGCCGCGGGCCGCTGGCAGCGGCAATGGGGGCGTCTCGACACCGAGCGCTCGGGCGGCGTTCCAGCCCCAGCGCGGATCGACCAGGAAGGAACGCGCATGCACGGTGCAGTCGGCTTCGCCCGAAGCGATGATGCGCTCGGCCTGTTCCGGTTCGGTGATGATGCCGACCGCCCAGGTCTTGATGCCGGTTTCGCGGCGGATGTGGGCGGCGAACGGCACCTGATAACCGGGGCCGATCTGGATCTTCTGGGCCGGCGAATTGCCACCCGAACTCGCATCGATGAAGTCGCAGCCCAGCGCCTTCAACTGCCGCGCCGTCTCGATCGTGTCTTCTATGGTGAGGCCGCCCTCGACCCAGTCGGTGACCGAAAGGCGAATGCCGAGCGCCTTGTCCGCCGGCCATACCTTGCGGCAGGCCTCGAACACTTCGAGAGGAAAGCGCCGGCGCTTTTCCATGGTGCCGCCGTATGCGTCGGTGCGGGTGTTGCTTAGCGGCGAGAGGAACTGGTGCAGCAGGTAGCCGTGCGCGCCGTGCACCTCTACCAGGTCGAAGCCGAGCCGCGCGCTGCGCTCGACTGCCGTCACGAAGGACTGTTTTACCCGCTTCAGCCCCGTGGCATCGAGCTCGACAGGCGTGTGCCACTTGGCGGCGGGATCGTAGGGATTGGCCGACGCCGAGAAGGTCGTCCATGGCAGGTCGGGCGCATCGGCCTGCGTGAGCGGCCCGCCACCCTTCCACGGCCGTTGCGCCGAGGCCTTGCGCCCGGCATGTGCAAGCTGGATGCCGAGCTTCACGTGCGGCATCCAGGCTCGCACCCATTCGACGACCGGCTTCAGCGCCGCTTCGTTCTCGTCGCTGTAAAGGCCGAGGCAGCCTTGGGTGATGCGGCCCTCGCGCTCGACATGCGTCGCTTCGAGGCAAAGCAGCCCCGCACCCGACATGGCGAGCATGCCGTAGTGCACCTGATGCCAGGGCTGGGCGCTGCCATCGATCGCGGCGTACTGGCACATCGGCGAGACGACGATGCGGTTGGGCAGCGTGATGCCGCCGAGCTCGACAGGCGTGAAGAGTTGGGCGGTCATCGTGGTCCCTGTTGTGGCGGATCAGCCGGAGATCGACGCGCCGGCCTCGTGGCCCAGCCATTCCTCGATCAGGCGGCGGGCAATGGAATCGCGGCGCGGCATGAAGAACGAGCCATCCTTGGGCATGTTCTCCGGCCGCAGTTCCTCGCGCGAAAGCCAGCGCGCGCTTTCGAGCTCGGATTCGTTCACGCTGAAATCCATCGATTCGGCCTCGGCATGGAAGCCGATCATCACCGAGGCCGGAAACGGCCAAGGCTGCGACGAGCGGTAGATGACGTTGTTTACGCGCACCTTCACTTCCTCGTAAACCTCGCGCACGACCGCATCCTCGAAGCTCTCTCCAGGCTCGACGAAGCCGGCCAGGGTCGAATGCATGCCACGCGGGAAATGCTTGCCACGTCCCAGCAGGCACTTGTCGCCATGATGGACCAGCATGATCACCGCCGGATCGGTACGGGGGAAGTGCTCGGTCTTGCAGCTCTCGTTGGTGCACATGCGGACGTGGCCGGCGCGCGTGATCTTGGTCGAGGCGCCGCACACGCCGCAGTAGCGGTGGCGGCGATGCCAGTAGGTCATGCCGCGGGCATAGGCCAGCACCGAGCCCTCGCGCGCGAACAGCAGCGGTCCGACCTGGCGCAGGTCGACGAACTCTCCCAGCTCGCCAAGCGGCGTCTCCTTGCCGGTGACGTCGACGGCGAAATAGGGCGTGCCCTCGACATAACCCAGGAAGATCTGGGTGTCGGCGGCACCCGCCACCGCGCGCGCCATCATGCCCTGGAGGAAAACCGCTTCGGGATTTCCCCCAGTCTTCACCAGGTTCTTTTCGGAATCGATGGGAACGAACCGCGCTGCGCCCGACGAGGCGAGCTCGATCATCCGTTCCTCGTCTTCACGTTCGTGGCTGGCGCGGTCAATGTCCGCACTGGAATAGGGATTTCTGGGTCTTTGCATGTCGCGGCGACGGTGCCACAGCGCGTGGGTTGCTGCAATGTTGGCGGGTGTTGCCCGCCGTCAGTTGAGCGCGCGCTCGAGGACCTGGGCGACGTGTATCGCCTGTCGGTCCGTGCCGTCGGCGATCTGATGGCGACACGACGTGCCGTCGGCCACTACCAGCGCGTCGGCCGGCGCCTTGCGCACGGCCGGCAGCAGCGACAGCTCGGCCATGGCGATCGAGGTCTCGTAGTGCTCGGCCTCGTAACCGAAGCTGCCGGCCATGCCGCAGCAACTCGACTCGATCGGACTGACGGCGAGGTCGGGCACCAGCGCCAGCGCCTCCTGCACCGCACTCATGGCGCCGAACGCCTTCTGGTGGCAGTGGCCGTGCAGCAGCGCGCTCTTCTCGGGCAATGGCTTGAGCTCGAGCTGCAGGCGGCCCGCCTTCTTCTCGCGCACGAGGAACTCCTCGAACAGGAAGGCATTCTGGGCGACGGCCTCGGCCTCCTCGCCCAGGCCCATCGCCAGGAACTCGTCGCGCAGCGTGAACAGGCAGGACGGTTCGAGGCCAACGACGGGCACGCCCTTGGCGACGAAAGGCATGAGGGCTGCGATCACGCGCATCGCCTCGCCCTTCGCCTGCTCGACCTGTCCAGTCGCAAGATAGGTGCGGCCGCAGCACAGCGCCGGCGCACCGATCGTGGGCCAGGCGACGGCGACGCGATGTCCGGCCGCTTCGAGCACGCGCCGCGCGGCGTGCAGGATCTCGGGCTCGAAATTGTTCGAGAAGGTGTCGGCGAAGATCACCACCGTGGCGTCACGGTCGTCGACTTCCGTGGTGGTGAGGAAGGTGTCGCGCCGCCACCGGGGCAGCGTGCGCTGTTTGGCGAAGCCGAGATAGGGCTGAACGAACCACGCGAGATTGAAGAGCCACGGCAGGCGCCGGGCCCACGGCGCGGTAGCCGGCAGCGAACCAATCAGTCGGTCGCGCCAGCGCAGGCCTTTGGCCATGCGCCGCGCCGACTTCACTTCGATCTTCATGCGCGCCATGTCGATGCCGGTCGGGCAGTCGCGCTTGCAGCCTTTGCAGCTGACGCAAAGATCCATCGCCGCCGCCATGTCATCGGACGCGAGCGCATCAGTTCCGAGCTGGCCCGACAAAGCGAGGCGCAACGTATTGGCACGCCCTCGCGTGAGATGCTTTTCGTCGCGCGTGACGCGGAAGGACGGGCACATGGTGCCAGCGTCGAACTTCCGGCAATGGCCGTTGTTGTTGCACATCTCGGCGGCCTTCGCGAAGCCGCCGGTGGGATCGCCGCCGCTGCCGGGCACGGTGGTGATCTCGGTCATCGGGTCGATCTGGACGTTCCATGCCGACCAGTCGAGCGCGGGCGTGTAGTCGATGCCGGCGTAGTCCGGCTTGAAGCGGAACAGCGAGCGGTCGTCCATGCGCGAGGGCTGCACGATCTTGCCGGGATTGAGCAGGCCCGCCGGATCGAACAGGTCTTTTACGGTCTCGAAGGCCTTGGTGAGGCGTGGCCCGAACTGCCAGCCCACCCATTCCGAGCGCACCAACCCGTCGCCATGCTCGCCGGAAAAGGCGCCTTTGTATTCGCGGACAAACGCCGAGGCCTCCTCGGCGATCGCCCGCATCTTGGCCGCGCCTTCGCGGCGCATGTCGAGGATCGGCCGCACATGCAGCGTGCCGACCGAGGCATGGGCATACCAGGTGCCTCGGGTGCCGTGCTTGGTGAAGACGTCGGTCAGCCGCTGCGTATAGTCGGCGAGATGCTCCAGCGGCACGGCGCAGTCCTCGATGAAGGACACGGGTTTTCCGTCGCCCTTCATCGACATCATGATGTTGAGACCGGCCTTGCGGACTTCCCACAGCGCAGACTGCGGCCCGGGCTCCGGCATTTCGACGACACTGCCCGGCAGGCCGAGATCGGCCATCAGCTCGACCAGGCGCGCGAGATCGCGCAGCTGGGCTTCGCGCTCCTCGCCCGCGAATTCGACCAGCAGGATGGCCTCGGGCGAACCGATAAGCGCCCGCTCGATCACCGGGCGGAACGCCGGATTGGCGCGTGCCAGCTCGATCATGGTGCGATCGACCAGTTCGACGGCGGTGGGCTTCAGCTTCACGATGTGCTGGGCGCTGTCCATCGCCTTGTGGAAGCTGGTGAAGTTCACCACGCCCAGGGCCTTGTGCTTGGGCAACGGCGCCAGCTTCAGCGTCAGGCGCTGGGTCACGGCGAGCGTACCCTCGCTGCCGATCAGCAGGTGCGCCAGGTTCACCGAGTTGTCGGTGGTGTAGGGCCGTTCCGACTGCGGGAAGAAGATGTCGAGGTTGTAGCCGCCGACGCGGCGCAGCACCTTCGGATACAGGCGCTCGATCTCGGCCTTCTCGGCGAATGCCAGCGCCGCCACCTGGTCGGCGATCTCGCGCACGCCCGCAGGCATGTCCTCAGGCCGCGCCGACCCGAAGCGCGCCCTCTTGCCGTCGGCCAGGATGGCGTCGATCGAGGCCACGTTGTGCACCATGTTGCCGTAGCGGATCGACCGCGAGCCGCACGAATTGTTGCCGGCCATGCCGCCCAGCGTGCACTGCGCCGAGGTCGATACGTCGACGGGATACCAGAGACCGTGCGGCTTCAGCCAGGCATTGAGCTGATCGAGGACGACGCCGGGCTGCACCGTGACTTCGGCGCGCCCCTTGTCGAAGCCCACGACCTCGCGCAGGTATTTGGAGACGTCGATGACCAGCGCCTCGCCCACCGTCTGGCCGCACTGCGACGTGCCGGCGCCGCGCGGCACGATGGCGGCCTTGGCGTCGCGTGCCACGTCGACGACGAGCGCAAGGTCGGTCTCGTCGCGCGGCACGACCACGCCCACCGGCTCGATCTGGTAGATCGAGGCATCGGTCGAATAGCGTCCGCGCGAGGCCTTGTCGAAAAGGACCTCGCCCTTGATCGTGCGGCGCAGCGTTTGTTCAAGCTGGGTCAGTCGAGTTTCACCCCGGCCGCGGCCGAGACCTTCTGCCACTTGTCGATTTCGGCGCGGATGCGCTTGGCGAAGACTTCCGGCGACTCGCCGCCCATCTGCGCCGTCTGTTCCTTCCAGATGGCCAGCATCTTGGGCTGCGCCATCGCCTTCACGATCTCCGCATACATGCGATCGACGATCGGCTTCGGCGTGCCCTTGATGGCCCACAATCCATACCAGGTCGAAACGATCCAGTTGGGGACGCCCACTTCGGCCGACGTCGGGATGTCGGGAAACTCGTCGAGGCGCTTGGGCGTCGCGACGGCGAGCCCGATGAGGCGACCGGCCTTGATCTGCTGGGCCGAGGTGCCCATGCCATCGAACATCATGTCGACGTTGCCCGCGAGCAGGTCCTGCATCGCGGGGCCAGCGCCACGGTAGGGAACATGGGTGATCTCGGTCTTGGTCTCGAGCTTGTAGAGCTCGCCTGCCAGGTGATGCGCCGTGCCGGGGCCCGGCGAGGCGTAGTTCACCTTGCCCGGGTTGGCCTTCACATAGGCCAGGAACTCGGCATAGGTCTTCACCGGCACACGGGTCGGGTTGATCGAGATCACCTGCGGCACCAGCGCGATCATGGTGATCGGCTCGAAGTTCTTCTCGAGATCGTAGTCGAGGCTCTTGTAGATCGAGGGCGCGATGGTGTGGTGGATGGCGCCGACGAAGAACACCGAGCCGTCGGGCTTCATCTTGGCGGCCTGCGAGGCACCGACGGTGCCGCCCGCTCCGCCCTTGTTGTCGATGATGATCTGGCAGCCGAGCTGCTCGCCGACCTGCGCCGCCAACGGCCGCGCGAAGGTATCGGTGCCGCCGCCGGCCGGGAATGGATTGATCCAGGTGATCGTCTGCGGCGGCCAGGCCTGGGCACGCGCGATAGCGGGGGCGGCAAGAGACGCGGCAAGGCCGAGCTTCAGCGCGCGGCGGCGCGACGTGGTGGACGTGAACGTCATGGTCAAACTACTCCCAGTGTCTTTTCATTCTTCATCGTTTCCAGAACAGCCTGCTGCTTGGCGCGCAGGTGCCTGATCAGCATGTCACGTAGCGCAGCCCCGTCGCGCACGGCAAGAGCGGCGATCATGTCGCGATGCTCGGCGACCGCCTGGTTCCATTTCGCGGTATTGAGGTTGGAACGGAACCTGAGCGCATGCAGCCGCGTGTTCAGGGTGCGGTACGTATGAGTGAGGATCGGATTGCCGGCGATCGCATTCAGCCGGTCGTGAATGGCGCGATTGACGCGGTAGTAGGCCGGCAGATCGCGCTCGGCGTGGGCAGTCTCCATTTCTGCCTGCAGCGCGCGAAGATCCTCGATATCGGCATCGGTGACACGCGTCACCGCGAGCTCGCCGGCCAGGCCCTCCAGCGCCCCCATCACGTCGAAGCCGTGGCGCGCGTCTTCGGCCGACAGGGCCACGACCTGGGCGCCACGGTTGGGCAACTGCACCAGCAGGCCGTCGCCCGCCAGGATGCGGAAGGCCTCGCGCAGCGGCGTGCGCGACACGCCCAGCTGCTCGCTGAGCTCGCGCTCGTTCAGCCGCGCGCCGGGTGCCAGCGTGCCTTCGATGATCAGGGTCCGCAGCCGCTCCGCCGCCGCTTCCGGAAGCGTCGATCGCACAATAGGGAAAGGGGAGCCATCCATGTGTCTGGACTCACTCTGGCATGTTGTATACAAAATGCAACAGTGAGCTATTGAGTAGCTCACTGTTGCCCTGAGCGGAGCGAGCAACGCGAGCGCAGTCGAAGGGCCTTGTCGACTGGAGACAAGGTCTCTCCACTACGCCTCGCGCCGCTCGGCTCCGGTCGAGACGACGAAACTCAAGGAGCTAAAGCATGCGCCTGAACTCACATCCCAGCGGCCGTCACTTCCTGCAGATCCCTGGGCCGACCAACGTTCCGGACCGTGTCCTGCGCGCGATGGACCATCCGACGATCGATCACCGCGGGCCGGAATTCAACGCACTGGCGAAGAAAGTCCTGCGATCCGTTCGCCAAATTTTCCAGACAAAACAACCAGTTATCATCTATCCCGCATCTGGGACCGGAGCTTGGGAAGCGGCTTTGGTGAACACCCTCTCGCCCGGCGATGCCGTCCTGATGTGGGAGACCGGCCACTTCGCGTCGCTTTGGAAGAAGATGGCCGACAAGCTTGGAATCAAATCTGAATTCATGGGTGGTGATTGGCGCAAGCCTGCCGATCCTGCGGCCATCGAGAAGCGGCTGAGGGAAGATACCGGCCATACCATCAAGGCGGTGTGCCTCGTCCACAACGAGACCTCGACCGGCGTCGTGACCGACGTCAGCGCCGTGCGCCAGGCCATCGACGCGGCCAAGCACCCTGCCCTGCTGCTGGTCGACACCATCTCCTCGCTGGGCTCGATCGACTACCGCCACGACGCCTGGGGCGTCGACGTCACGGTGGCCGGCTCGCAGAAGGGCCTGATGCTGCCGCCCGGCCTCTCCTTCAACGCGATGAGCGAGAAGGCATTGGCCGCGTCGAAGGCCGCCAAGACGCTGCGCTCCTACTGGAACTGGGAGGAGATGCTGGCGGCCAACGCCGGAGGCTGGTTCCCGTCGACACCCGCCACCAACCTGCTCTATGGCCTCAACGAGGCCTGCGACATGCTGCTGGAGGAAGGGCTCGATGCGGTCTTCGCCCGCCACACCCGCCATGCCGAAGCGACGCGCACGGCGGTCAACGCCTGGGGGCTGGAAATCCTGTGTAGCGACCCCAAGGCTCATAGCGCCGCGCTGACAGCCATCATCATGCCCGAAGGCCACGATGCCGACGCCTTCCGCAAGGTGGCGCTGGAGAACTTCAACATGTCGCTCGGCCAGGGCCTCAGCAAGGTCGCGGGCAAGGTGTTCCGTATCGGCCATCTCGGCGACTTCAACGACTTGATGCTGATGGGCACGCTCTCCGGCGTCGAGATGGCGCTCGGCCTCGCCAAGGTGCCGCACAAAGCGGGCGGCGTGCAGGCTGCCCTCACCTACCTCCGCGACACCGCACCGGGCGCGCGGCTGCCATAGCCATGCGCCTCTATGTGACGCCCGCCTCGCCATGGGTTCGGCGGGTCAGGGTCGCGATCCTGGAATTGGGCATCGAGGACCGCTTCGAATACGTGCAAACGAAGTGGCCGCACGCCTGGGGCACGAAGACGGTCGTCCCCCATCCCGAGTTCATGGGTGAAACGCCTGTCGCCAGGATACCCGCGCTGGTCACGGCCGACTTCACGCTCACCGATTCCCATTCGATCTGCGACTACCTGAACGGCGAGTTCGGCAGTTTCCGCCTGCTCGCGCGCGACGGCGCCGCGAGATGGCGCGCGCTGGCGACGATTGCCGTCGCCGGCGGCATCATCGAATCCCAGATCTCCCGGCGCGCCGAGCTGCTGCGCTCGGAACACGAACGGTCGAACGACTTCATCGGAAAGATGCGGGATCGGCAGCTCAGGTGCTTCGAGGCACTGGAAAAGCAGGTGCCGGACTTCGGGGCCGACTTCGACCTGGCGCAGATAACGACCACCATCGCCTGCGGCTACGAAGACTGGCGATACGGCACGGAGTGGCGGGCCGGCGCTCCCGAATTAGCCGCCTGGCATGACGTCGTTACACAGAGGCAGTCGATGCGGGCCACGCAGCCCGCCGAAACGCCGCAGGCGTAGCAGCAGCTAGCCCGGGATCGACAGCGGCCCGGGATCGCCGCCAACGGGCCGGCGCAGGCAGGCGACGTGGTGGCCTTCCGCAACCTCGATCAGCGGCGGCGCCGTCACCTTGCATTCGGCCACCGCGTAGGGACAGCGCGTGTGGAAATGGCAGCCCGGCGGTGGATTGGCTGGACTCGGCACGTCGCCTTCGACGATGCGCTTCCTCTGACGGCGGCGCTTGGGATCGGGCGCCGTGGCGGCCGACAGCAGCGCCTCGGTATAGGGATGCAGCGGCTGGGTGAACAGGCGGCGCTTGGTCGTGATCTCGACGATGCGGCCAAGATACATCACCGCGATGCGATGGCTGATGTGGCGCATTACGGCGAGGTCGTGGCTGATGAAGAGATAGGCGAGCCGGAATTCCTCCTGCAGGTCGATCATCAGGTTCAGCACCTGCGCCTGCACGGAGACATCGAGCGCGGAGACCGGCTCGTCGGCCACGATGACATCGGGATTGACCGCCAGCGCCTTGGCAATGCCCAGCCGCTGGCGTTGGCCGCCGGAGAACTCGTGGGCGTACTTGCGCATTGCATCGGGCCTGAGCCCGACGCGCTCGAATAGCTTGGCAACTCGATCGGCGGTGTCACGGCCGCGCGACAGGCCAAAGTTCTCCAGCGGCTCGCCGACAATAGTGCCGGCGGGCAGGCGCGGGTTCATCGACGAGTAAGGATCCTGGAAGATCGTCTGGATGCGGCGACGATGCGCCCACATGGCGCCGGGCTTGAGCGTGGAAATGTCCTCGCCCGCCAGCACGATGCGCCCGGCGGTGGGCTCGATCAGTTTCAGCACCGTCTTGCCGATGGTCGACTTGCCGCAACCCGACTCGCCAACCAAGCCCAGCGTCTCGCCGCGGGAGATCGAGAAGGAAACGCCGTCGACCGCCTTCACCTCTCCCGTCCGGCGCTGCAACAGGCCGCCATGGATTGGAAAGTGTTTCACGAGGCCTTCAACCTCGAGAACGGGGCGTTCGGTCGCGCTTTGAGGACTCATAGGGCGCTCGCCCGCACGCGGTCGACTTCCCAACAGGCCACGGTATGGCCGGCGCCCGTATCGATCAGCGGCGGCGGCTCGGTGCGACAACGCTCGGTCGCGAAGCCGCAGCGCGGCGCGAAGGCGCATCCGGGAATGGGTTGGGTCAGGCGCGGCACGAGGCCCGGGATCTCCTGCAGCCGCGGCCGTGTGCCCGCCGCATCGGCCTCGACGTCGAGCCGCGGAATCGCCCGCATCAAGCCGCGCGTATAAGGATGCAGCGGCTCGGCGAACAGCGCCTCGACCGGCGCCTCCTCGACCTTGCGACCGGCGTACATGACCACGACGCGCTCGGTGGTCTCGGCCACGACACCGAGGTCGTGGGTGATCAGCACGATGGCAGTGCCGGTCTTCTCCTTGAGCTCGAGCATGAGCTGGAGGATCTGGGCCTGGATGGTGACGTCGAGCGCGGTGGTCGGCTCGTCGGCGATCAGCACCTGCGGATCGCAGGAAAGCGCCATGGCGATCATGACGCGCTGGCGCATGCCGCCCGAGAGCTGGTGCGGATACTCGTCGAGCCGGCGCCGGGCATCGGCGATGCGCACCAGGTCGAGCATTTCGCAAGCCCGGTCGCGCGCCGCCCGCCACGGCACGCCCATGTGGCGCACGACGTTCTCGGCGATCTGCGTGCCGACCGTCAGCACCGGATTGAGGCTGGTCATCGGCTCCTGGAAGATCATGGAGATGCGATGGCCGCGCAGGCGCTTCATCGCCTCCTCGCCCAGGGTCGTTAGTTCCTCGCCTTCGAACTTGATCGAGCCCGCGGCAATGCGGCCGGTTTCCGGCGGGATCAGGCGCAGGATGGAAAGCGCCGTCACCGACTTGCCGCAACCCGACTCGCCCACGATGCCGAGCGTCTCGCCGCGCGCCAGGTCGAACGATACGCCGTCGACCGCGCGCACCACGCCGTCCAGGGTGTTGAACCGGGTCTGGAGGTCGCGGACCTCGAGGATGTTGCCCACAGCGGCGCTCACAGGCGCCTCGCCAGGCGCGGATCGAGCCGGTCGCGCAGGCCATCGCCCAGCAGGTTCACCGCCAGCACGGTGATGGCGAGGAACGCGCCGGGGATCAGGATCGTCCATGGCGCGATCTGGAAGAAGGTCCGGCCCTGGGCGATGATATTGCCCCAGCTCGGCACCTCAGGCGGCACACCGGCACCCAGAAAACTCAAGCCGGCCTCGATCAGCATCGCCGAGGCGCAAACGTAGGTCGACTGCACGATCAGCGGCGCCAGCGTGTTGGGCAGAACATGGCGCAGCAACAACTTGGTGTTCTTGGTGCCACCGGCGATGGCGCTTTCGACATAGGGCTGGTTGCGGATCGACAGCACAACGGCACGCACGACGCGCACGATGCGTGGCACCTCGGGAATGACGATGGCCACGATCACGATGCCGAGGCCGGGCCGCGTCAGCGTGATCAGGGCGATGGCGAGCAGGATCGAGGGGATCGCCATCAGCCCGTCCATGACGCGCATGACGATGCTGTCGATCCCGCGGAAATAGCCACACAGCAGGCCGAGGCCGAGGCCGACCGCGCTGGAGAAGAGTGCGACCGAAAGGCCCACGATCAGCGACACGCGCGCGCCGTAGACGGTGCGCGAGAAGACGTCTCGGCCGAACTGGTCGGTCCCGAACCACCAGCGCTCCGACGGCGGCCTGAGGCGATTGACCGGCGCGATCTTGAAAGGGTCGCTGTAGGCGATATACGGCGCGAAGATGGCGACGATGATGAGGGCCGCCAGCAGCACGGCACCGAACGTGATCGTGGGATTGCGCCGGATGGCGGTTGCCAGCGAGAAGCGGCGCGGCGGCAGGACGAGATCGTCGACGAGTATGGCCATGGGCGCGGTCATGTCAGTAGCGGATGCGTGGATCGAGGAAGGCGTAGGAGATGTCGATGATCAGGTTCACCAGCACCTTGGCGGCGGCGAACACCAGGATCAGCCCCTGCACGACCGGATAGTCGCGCTTGAGCACCGCATCGACGGTGAGACGGCCGAGGCCCGGGATGTTGAACACCGTTTCGGTGATGACCACGCCCGAGATCAGCAGTGCGATACCGATGCCGATCACGGTGACGATCGGCACGGCGGCATTTTTGAGCGCATGCAGCAGCAGCACGCGGTCGGTGGCGAGGCCCTTGGCATTGGCGGTGCGGATGTAGTCCTGCGCCAGCACCTCCAGCATCGAGGCCCGTGTGATGCGGGCGATCAGCGCCATGTAGGTCACGCCAAGCGCTACCGAAGGCAGAATCAGGCTTTCGGCGAAGGGCCAGAGCCCCTCGGCGATCGGCTTGTAGCCCTGTACCGGCAGAAGCTGCCACTGCACGGCGAAGAAATAGATCAGGACATAGGACAGCACGAACACCGGCATGGCAAAGCCCAGCACGGCGAAGCCCATGACCAGGCGGTCGACGAGCTTGCGCGCCTTCCACGCCGCCACGACGCCGATGGGAATGGCGAGCGCCACGGCCACGAACAGGGTCGAGAGCGTGAGCGCCACGGTCGGTTCAAGGCGCTGCGAGATCAGGCGGGTGACGGCCAGGTTGGAGAAGATCGACACGCCCATGTCGCCTTGCGCCAGTTGCAGGACCCAAACGAAGAACTGCTCGACCATCGGCCGGTCGAGCCCGAGCTTGGCACGGACAGCCGCAATCGCCTCGGCCGTAGCATCCTCGCCGGCGATGATCGCCGCCGGATCGCCCGGAGCGAAGCGCAGAAGGAAGAACACGAACAGCGCGACCACTGCCATCACTGGCAGTGTCGCGAACAGTCGCCGCACAATATAGGCGGTCACGACGGCGAAGCCGTCGCCCTGAGCGTAGCGTAGCGAAGTCGAAGGGCCTCGTTTCGGCTAGTCACGATAAAAGATCCCTCCACTCCGCTTCGCTGCGGTCGGGATGACGAGCTGCGCTCGTCACTTCTTCGTTATGCCCCACAGAACCGCCAGGCCAGTGTTGGGCACGATGCCCTCGATCTTGTCGGCCCGATAGGCGAGCGGTGTATTCCATTGGCCGAATGGGATGTAGACGACCTGCTCCATTGCCCGCGTCTGCAGGTCCTTGGCGATCTTCTTGCGCTCTTCGTCGGTCTGGGCAAAGGCAAAGGCGTTGCGCAGCTTCTCGATCTCGGGATCGCACGGCCAGCCGAACAGGCCCTTGTCGCAGGCAGCCCCGATCCAGGTGTGCAGCACCGGATTGGACGAGCCGACACCGCCCGTCGTGGTGACGAAGATGTTCCAGCCGCCCTGCGCCGGCGCTTCCTTCTTGGCGCGGCGGGAGACAACCGAGCCCCAGTCCATCGACTGGGCATCAACGTTGAGCCCGGCCTCGCGCATGGCCTGGACCAGCACCTGCGTGGCCGGAGTGATGGTGTTGTGGTCGGTGGTGAACAGCACGGTGATCGGCTCGCCCTTGTAGCCGGCCTCCTTCATCAGCTGCGCCGCCTTCTTCGGATTGTATTCCTTGAAGAAGGCCGAGCCGCCATCGTTCTCGTAGGGACCGCCGCAGGTGAGCATTCCGTGGCAGACGCGGTAGTATTCCGGGTTGCCGACGATGGCGCGCAGGAAGTCCTCCTGGTTGACCAGGTAGTACATCGCCTGCCGCGCCTTCACGTTGTCGAATGGCGGATGGAGATGATTCAGCCGGATCATGCCCTGCGTGCCGTCGATCTTGCCTGTCATCATCAACTTCACGCCCTTGGCCTTGGACAGGATCGGCAGGAAGTCGTTGTTGGGGGCCTCGTAGAAATCGATCTCGCCGTTGACCAGCGCCGACATCGCCGTCTGCGGATCGGAGATCCACACTAGCTCGATGCGATCGACGCCCGGAATTTTGCTGCCGGCGAAGGACGACGGCGGCTCGTTGCCCGGCCGCGGCACGTAGTCCTTGTTCTTGAGGTAGACCGCCTTGCTGCCGGGCACCCAGAGGTCCTTGGCGAACTTGAACGGGCCCGAGCCGATGGCCTCCTTGACCTGCTGCTGCGGGTCGGTGAGCGCTTCCTTCTCGCGCATGATAATGGCGACCGAGCTGCCGCTCTTGCCGAGCGACTCCAGGACCATGCCGTAGGGCTCGCTCAGCGCCATGGTGAAGGTCTTGTCGTCGACGGCGTCCATTTTCTTCACATAGGACATGAGCCGGATGCCGACGCCGTCCTTGGCGCCCCAGCGCTTGAGCGAGGCGATGACGTCCTTGGTCGTGACCGGCGAGCCGTCATGAAATTTCAACCCGTCGCGTAGAGTGAAGGTATAGGTGAGCCGGTCGGGGCTGACCTCATACTTGCCCACCATCTGCGGCTGCGGCTTGAGATTGGCGTCGTTGCCGAACAGCGTGTCGTAGATCAGCATGCCGTGGATGCTGGCGATCGTCTGGGTCGTCCAGATCGGATCGATGACGCGCACGTCGGCATGCATGACGGCGCGCAGGACCTTTTCCTGTCCCTGTGCATGAGCCGCGAACGGAATGGCCAGTGCCAATGCACCGGCAAGAATGCGCTTCAACATACGAATCTCCCTAAGCTCCCCGCAGTCAGTATGCAAAGCACGGCTCGTGATTGTCCAGCACGACGCTATGAAATCAGTCCGCGTGGCTTGGCGTCGGCATCGAGCGGCCAGATCGGTCGTTGCACCTTTGTATAAGGCACCTTGCGGTGGTCGCGCCGGAGCGGACCGCTCGATTCGACATAGATCACTTTCTTCGCAATCGGTCCGTAGGCCGCCATGAAGTGATTGGTCGACTTCACGACGACGATCTTCTTCTGTGCAGGATCGATGCCAAGATTCGTGAACAACTCGAGTCCGGTCGCCTGGGTGCGTTTGGTGATCAGCACGACGTCGACACCGTCAACTCGTACTGCGGCACAATCACCGACCGGCACCTGCGTCGGCCCGAATTGCTGCCAGGCATCGCGCTTGAGGCCGATGATCTCGACCTCTGCATCCACCGGCTGGCCCGACGAGGGCGCGATCTTGCCGCCGAACCGCAGACCGATCTTCGCGCCCAGACCCGTATCGAAGCAGATGCGGACAGCGATGGGATCCCAGATCGGCCCGAGGCAGGCGTTCTCGACCTTGCTCGCGATCAGGTGGCGCAGGATGTCGGTATTGTCCGAGGGCGCGCCGCCGCCGGCGTTGTCGGCCGGATCGGCGATCACCACCGGCAGGTCGTTGAAGGCAAGCCCCTTGCCCACTCCGGTCGCGACATCGAACGATGGCGGTGCGGTCTTGCCGCGCAACGACACCAGCTCCTCGCCCAGCGTGGTGGCGAGCGCATCGGCCTTCTTCTTGTCGCCGTCGGCGATCACCAGCACGCGCGTGCCGATCTCGGCCACGTCGCCATAGGGAAAGCAGTGGGCGATGGACACGGAAAGGATTCCGTCCTTGCCCTCCATCGCCATGATGCGATCGACGAGGCCGCGCATCGGCTGGATCGTCGTCGGATAGCTCTGGATCTGCCGACAGTCGTAGACCGAGGTCACCGGCTTGATCTCGCCGCGCAGCGTGCGCAGCACGAGGTCGAGCACGTCCTCAGCACGCTCGACCACGTCGGTGTGCGGAAACTCCTTGTAGAGCACGATGATGTCGGATGCCGCGACGCGCTTCAGCGTGAGATGGCAATGCGGATCGAGCTCGATGCCGATCACGCATTTCGGTCCGACGATGGCGCGGGCCCGCTCGATGATATCGCCTTCGACGTCGTCGTAGCCGTGCGCCACCATGGCGCCGTGCAGGCCGAGCAGCAGCCCGTCGACCGGAAGGGCCGCCTTGAGCTGGCTCAGGATCTCGTCGCGCATGGTCTCGTAATCCGCGCGATTGGTCGTGCCGGCCGGACTGGCGGCGAAGCAGCTGCCCTCGATCAGCTCGAATCCCTCGGCCTTGGCGCGGGCGCGGCCAACGAAAAGCGGCGCCGTGCACATGCGCGGCGCATCGGTCGGATGCTCGCCCGGCCGCAGGAAGACCGACTCGCGATAGTTTTCCAGACTGGTCGGCAGCGGCGAGAAGGTGTTGGTCTCGGTGGCGAGCGTGGCGGTGAAAAGACGCATGAAACTCCTCAGGGAACAGTGCCGGCGGGAAGGGATTCGCAATGACGGGCAATCGCGCCGGGAGTCGTGAGCCAGATGCGGTCGCGATGTTTCGCGATGTGACGCAGCGCGCGCTTCAGATGCCGCAGGCGATGCGGCTGGCCGACCAGATAGGCATGCAGCGCCACGCCCATCACCAGCGGCCGCTCCTGCGATAGCTCCAGCATCTCGTCGAACTGGTCGACGATGATGTCGGCGAACGCTTCACCACCGATCTTGCGGCCGACAATCTGCGGAATGTCGTTCACTTCCTGTGGATAGGGCACGGCGAGGATGCGCTTGCCGCCGCGGCAGCTGAACCAAATGGGCTGGTCGTCCATGCACCAGTCCAGCAGGTAGCGATAGCCCGCTTCGGCCAGCAGGTCGGGCGTGACGTGACTGTGCGAAATCCACGGCCCCAACCAGCCTTCCGGAGAGCGGCCTTCGGCTTCCGCCAGGCGCGAGGTCGCCTCACCGATCAACGTCCGTTCGGCCGCCTCGTCGAGCCCGCCCTGGCGCTCGGCATTGGTGCGGCCATGGCCCACGATCTCGTCGCCCCGGGCCCGGCAGGCCGCCACCAGGGCCGGCGCATAGTCGTACATCGCGCTGTTGACCAGGGCAGCCATCGGCAACTGCAGGGCATCGAAGGCGTCGAGCATGTACCAGGCGCCGACACGATTGCCATAATCGCGCCACGCGAAGTTGAGAATGTCGGGATGTGGTCCACCCGGCGCCAGTTCCGCACCCAGCCCCTCGCCGTAGGAAAAATGCTCGAGATTGAGAGCAAAATAGACGGCGAGCCGTCGGCCGTTCGGCCAAGTGTAGTCGGCGCGACCACGCAGCGGCGCATAGTCGTAGCGGTTGTGTGTCTTAAGGTCCATTCCGACAAACTAACGTCGGAAGTCACGAAGGGCTACGGTTAGACCATGCTCAATCGCCTGCTGTCCGCCGCCCTCACCGGCTGCCTTCTTCTCCTCACCGGCTCCCCGGCCTTCGCCTACTACTCGAAGGATTCGTACGAAGGCGAGGTCACCTTCACCAGCATGGTCGAGATCGCCGAGGATGCGCCCGACTTCATCCTGCTGCCCTCGTACATCAACCGGCAGCTCCTGTATCTCGCCGGCCCTCTGCAGGCCGCGCCCAAGAAGGCCGCCGCCAAGAACGACGCGAAGGTCGAGGTTCTCGGAAAGCATCGCGACACCAAGACCGGCAAGCTCTATGTGCGCTACCGCTACACCGACCCGTTCGTTCTCGATAACGGGCTTCAGGACGTCGTGAAGATCCGCCTGCCTCTCAACCTCGACGAGGTGTGGGACCGCTCGAGCGACAATTGCTTCAGCTGGGGCGACAATTATCGCATGGCCTACTTTTGGGCTCCGCTGAACAAAGGGTGCCCGCTGGTCGACGGCGTCGACTATTCCACCGCAGATGGCACGATCGTCGCAAAGCGAGCCAACACCGCCAATACCGCGCCCGCCTACCAGCGGCTGACCAACGGCAACGGTGCGATCCGCATCGTCCTGACGTTTTGCGCCGATGACGACAAGAACGGCAAATCCGCTCCCGACAAGAACACCGACTACAACGCCGCAAACTACCGCGACGTCCGCAAGTTCCTGCTGAATCAGGGCTTCTCGGTACGCACCGTCCCTGTCGATGAGCGCGAGCGTGAATGCGTAAATACAAAGCCTCTTGCCGCCTCGCCGGGGCATGTCGAGGAATTCGCGCGCAAGGATGGCGGGCGCAAGATCGTCGTCCGCCTGTTCTGGGGCGTCACCAACATCGGAGAGGATAGCGTCGCCTTCTTCTGCATGGCGAAGGAGGCTGCGGAACGCGGTTCCGCATTTCTGTACGCCGGACATTCCCGCGTCGGCCTGCTGGATCTCACGTACATGGGCGAGCAGATCGGCGCGCCCATCAAGATGAATCACGACCAATACCAGATATATGGATTCTTTGGCTGCTCGAGCTACAGCTACTACAATCTCTCTTATTTCGCTGCGAAGGCCTCGAAGGCCTCGAAGGCCGATCCTGAAGGTACGAAGAATGCCAACATTATCACCAACGGTATTACCGGCTCGTTTGGTTCGATGACGGATTTCACGATCAAGACCCTGACACCGATTTTCAATTGGTCCGCACGCGGTACCAAGGCGAGCTGGCAGCAGATCATGAATTCCTACTCGGAGAGATTTCTGACCGGGGTCAACGGCGACGAATAGTCGGGCTGCACACCGCCGGGCGACGACTCCGCGCACTAGCAAGACGTAGCGCCCGCAATGGCGATGCGCTACGATTACACAGCTAATGAAAATGCCGCAGGCTCACCTGCGGACGCCTGGGAGGAACGAAGCGTTGACGGCGACGAGTGCTGACGCATTGCCAGCGACGAGGGACGGCGCGTATTCGCTGCGCCGCCTGACGGCGCCGCTGTGGGTCTGCGGTCTCCTGATCCTGCTGACTTTCCTGGTGATCTACCCGCTGCTGATGCTGGTATTCGGGGCGCTGAGCGACTCCAACCCGGTGATCGACGGTTTCGGCAAGTTCAGCCCCTCGGCCAAGCATTTCCTCGAAGTGCTGGGCAACGAGAATGTCCACCTCGCCTTCTTCAACGCCCTGGCGGCATGCGGCGGCGGCACCATCCTGGCGGTGGTGATCGGCCTCGCCTTCTCGTGGATCGTCGTGCGCACCAATACGCCGTTCAAGGGCTTCATCGCCGGCGCCAGCCTGATCCCGCTGTTCGTGCCGCCGCTGGTCGCAGGCGTCGCCTGGGGCATCCTGGGTTCACCCAAGACCGGCCTGCTCAATACCGCGCTGAAATGGATGAACATCGACTTCCGCTTCAATTTCTATTCGATGTCGGGGCTTATCATCGTCTTCGGCATGTACTACGCACCCTACGTCTACATGTTCACGGCCTCGGCACTGAAGAACATGGACCCGAGCCTCGAGGAAGCCTCCGAAGTAGCCGGCGCCAGCGCCTTCACGACGATCTTCACCGTTACCTTTCCCCTGATTGCGCCCGCCATCCTGGCGGGTTCGCTGCTGTCGTTCGTGGTGATGCTGGGCATCTACGGCGTGCCGGCGGCGCTCGGTGCGCCGGCGAACATCAACGTGCTCACGACCTACATCTTCCAGCTCACAGCCTGGAGTCCGCCCCTCTACAACACCGCCGCGGCCGTCGCGATCCTGCTCATGGTCGTCACGGCGATCCTGGTCTGGGCCCAGCAGAGGATTTTGTCCGGGCGCAGCTTTGCCACCGTTGCCGGCAAGGCATTCCGGCCGCGCAGTCTCAATCTCGGCAAGTGGCGTTGGTTCACTTTCAGCCTGGCCATGACCTACCTGATGATCGTGGTCGTGCTGCCGACGTTGGCGCTCGTCATCGCCGCGTTTCGCAAGTTCTTGTTCTTCAAGGACTTCGACGCGCTGTTCGACATGCGCCAGTACAGCTGGGCCCACTTCAACAGCGTGTTCGACAATCCACTGACCATGCTGTCGATCTGGAATACGCTGAAGGTCGGCGTCATCACGGCGGTAATTGGCGGCGTGCTGGCCTTCGCCATCGGCTACACCGTCTTCCGCACCCAGGTCGCCGGCCGCAAGTCGATCGACCTGCTTTCGACCGTGCCCGTCGCCATTCCCGGCCTGGTCATCGGCGTCGCCTATCTGTGGGCGTGGATCGGCCTGCCGGGCGGTCTTTACGGCACGATCTGGATCCTGGCGCTGGCCTTCGTCGCGCGCTTCATTCCGGACACGGTGAAGGCGCTGTCGACCTCGTTCCTCCAGATCCACAGGGAACTCGAGGAAGCCGCCTGGATTTGCGGCCGCGGCCTGCTCGGCACGATCCGCACCGTCGTGCTGCCACTGGCGCGGCCGGGCGTGGTGGCGTCGATGACGCTGCTGTTCGTGCTGGCGATCCGCGAGCTCGGGTCTTCCCTCTTTCTCTACACCAGCGACACGACCGTGATGGCCGTGCTGCTGCTCGACTACTACGAAGGCGGAAATACCGGCAAGACCGCCGCCTTCAGCCTGGTGCAGACCGCGATTCTCGCGGTCCTGCTGAGCTTCACGACCTGGCTTTCGCGCGAAACGACACAGAGCGCCCGCTTCAATTAACGAAAATGACGACAACTGGAGGACATGACCGATGATGCGCAGGATGACGATTGCAACCGCCTTCGGACTGGCGATCTCCCTGGCCGGGCTGCCGGTCTGGGCGCAGAACGAGTTCGGCTCCAAGGAGCTGATCGCGGCGGCCGAGAAGGAAGGCCAGCTCACCTACTACACCGCCAACTTCGCCGAGACGGAGCAGGAGGTAATCAAGGAATTCAACAAGCGCTTTCCGAAGGTGAAGGTGTCGATGGTCCGCGCGCCGGGCGGCCAGCTCATCACCCGCATCAAGACTGAAGCGGCGGCCGGAAAGCTCGCGGCCGACGTGGTCGACCATTCCGACCGCGGCCTGATGAAGGAACTGGAAGACCTCTTCCAGGACTACGCGCCGCCGAACGCCGCCGACTACCGGCCCGACGCGCTGGTGTCGCCGAAGTTCTGGCCCGGCGTCACGCTGGGCTGGGCGATCGCCTACAACACGGCGATCGTGAAGAACCCTCCCAAGACCTGGATGGATCTCACCAAGCCCGAGTACAAGGGCAAGCTGATCGGCCAGGTCGTCGCCCCGTCGGGCGGCACGACCTGGACGCGCTCCATGTTCGAGCGCCAGGTGTTGGGCGATGATTACTGGAAGAAGCAGGCCGAGCTCGGCATCGCGCTCTACCCGTCGGGCGCACCGCTCTCCGACGCCCTGGTGCGCGGCGAGGTCTCGATCGCGCCGCTGCTCTACAACATCATCTACACCAAGATCGTCGATGGCGCGCCAGCCGAGGCGATCTTCGCGCCCGAGGGCGTGCCGATCATCCCCTATGCCGACGGTATTCCCAAGACGGCCAAGAACCCCAATGCCGCCAAGCTGTTCATGAACTGGCGCCTGTCCAAGGAAGGCCAGGCCTTCCAGATCGCCAAGCTGGGCAACATCACCTCGCTCAAGGATCCGCCGGCGTTTCCCAAGGGCTGGGATCCCAAGGTGGTCAAGGTCTGGGTGCCGAACTTCGAGCAGTTCGAGAAGCTGCGTACGCCCTGGATCGAAGAGTGGAACAAGACCTACGGCTATCGCCAGTGAGCTCCGCACTTCTCATCGAGGACCTGGTCAAGCGCTTCGCAATGGGCAAGCCTGCCGTCGACGGCGTAAGCTTCGACGTGCCGGCGGGCGAGATCGTGGTTCTGCTGGGGCCTTCCGGCTGCGGCAAGACCACGACGTTGCGCTGCGTCGCTGGTCTGGAACATCCGACGGGCGGCCGCATCTCGATCGGCGGCCGCATCGTCTCGGAGCCGGAGCGTGGCGTTCTGGTGAGCCCGCGTGAGCGCGACATAGGCATGGTCTTCCAGTCCTATGCCGTATGGCCACACATGACGGTGTACCAGAACGTGGCCTATCCGCTGAAGTATCGCCGCAGCGGTGGCGGCGGCGACATTGCCGCCAAGGTGCGCGACACGCTCGAGCTGGTTGGGCTGGGCGACTACGCCGAGCGTTCGGTAACGTCGCTGTCGGGCGGCCAGATGCAGCGCGTGGCGCTGGCCCGCAGCCTCGTCTACCGGCCGCAACTACTGCTGCTCGACGAGCCACTCTCGAACCTCGATGCCAAGCTCCGCATCCGCCTGCGCGACGAACTGCGCCGCATCCTGAAGCAGACCGGCATGACGGGCCTCTACGTCACCCACGACCAATCCGAAGCCGTGGTGCTGGGTGACCGCATCGGTGTCATGCGCGAGGGCAAGCTGCTGCAGATGGCGCCGCCCGACGAGATCTACAACAGGCCGGCCGATCCCTTCGTCGCCAACTTCACCGGCGCGTCGAACGTGCTGCTCGGCAAGGTCCTGGGACGGAGCGGCGACAAGGCGACCATCGACCTCGGCGCGGCCGGCCGCATCGAGGCCTGGACTCCTCATCCGCTCAACACCGGCGACAAGGCCCGCGTAGCGCTGCGCGCCGAGAATGTGCGCCTGGGCGAACGCGGTCCCGCCAACGTCTTTTCCGGCCGGGTCACCGAGCGCCGCTACCAGGGCATGCAGACCGTCTACGACGTCGAGTTCGGCGGCCAGCGCTTGGAAGCCCTGGAACTCGGCACGGCAGCCCGGCACGAGACCAACCGCGAGATCGCCCTCACCCTTCCGCCCGACCAGTGCTGGGCCTATCGCGACGAGGGTCAGGCCGCGGTCGACTGA
>JAQSDW010000067.1 GCA_029946105.1 Reyranella sp.
GGGCAGATGCCGTCCTCGTCCTCAATTCGGAAGAGGCTTCCTACAGCATCCTGAGCCGCAGCGGCAGGATGGAGGTGGCGCGCCTGCCGGTCGGACGCGAGCCGCATCATCTCCTCGTCACACCTGACGGCAAGGACGTGCTGATCGGCTCGACGGCGACCAACGAGCTGCTGATGCTGGACGCGAAGACCGGCGAAAAGCGGCGCGTCGTGAAGGACATCATCGATCCCTACCACATGGGTTTCAGCCCGAACGGCAAGTGGTTCGTCACCGCGGCTTACCGGCTCGACCACGTCGACATCTACCGCGCCGACGACTTCAAGCTCGCCGGCCGCGTCTTCATCGACGGCCTGCCGAGCCACATGGCGTTCGACAATGAGTCGAAGACGGTCTTCGTCACGCTGCAGCAGACCGGCAAGTTGGTCGCCTTCGACCTGCAGACGCAGGCGATCAAATGGAATGTTGACGTCGGCAAGGCGCCAGCGGGCATCGTCATGCTGCCCGACGACAAGAGTCTGCTCGTGGCGCTCACGGGAGACGACGGATTGGTCGTCGTCGATCCCAAGAACGGCGCGACGATTGGCACTCTGCAAACCGGCAAGGGTGCCCACAATTTCTTCCCGAAGGGCGATGGCCGGCATTATTTCCTGAGCAACCGCGTCGAAGGCACGGTCTCGCTGATCGACACAAGGGATATGAAGGTTGTCGGAAGCGTTCGCGTCCCCGGCGGCCCCGATTGCATGGACATCACGCCTGACGGCAAGGAATTGTGGATCACCCAGCGATTCCTGCGCCGCATCGCGTTGGTCGACATCGAGCAGATGAAGGTGATCGCCTCGATTCCCGTCGGCAAGTCGCCGCACGGCGTTCTCATGCTCAAGCCTGGCGCGACGGGAACGGCCGTGGCGCCGTTACGTGCCGTGTCGACGGCGGGCGACCAGAAGTAGCAGGGCGCGCCGATGCGCCAAGCCATCGACATCTGGATCGGCGTCCAGACTTGGATCTTCGAAACCCTCGTCAGCCCGGTCCTATTCGATTTCGGGCTGATGGAATTTCAGGCTAAGGGGAATGGATAATGACAGCGCTTCCTCAGCCATCGAGCGCTCGCGCAGAATGCTGGAGTTAGATGACCACGACAGCCGAGTCTCTGAAGCCCCTTCTTTGGGAACCCGAGAATCTGATACGGGCAATTGAAGCGGCCGGCGTCACGCTCTGGTCGTGGAACGTCGACACCGACGCCCTGGCAATGGATGACCATGCCTATGATCTCTGGGGGATCCCGCGCGGCATAGAGGTCAAGTTTGAGGATCTCTCCGCACACATTCACCCTGCCGACCGCGACAGAGTTCGCGCGGCCTTCACGGCGACACGCGCGATCGTCGGTTCCTGACACGCCGATCACCGTGGCGGCTTCGGTCTTGGAATGGGACAAGCGCCCGCGATCCTGTCGCCGGCATCAGCTTCGGCACTCGTCACTTCGTCGAGATCGGTCTGGAAGGTCGCGTGGAACCGATTGACCATGTTGCTGAGCCCGACAGTCAGGCAGATGTCGATGATTTGTTGAGTAGAAAAGTGTTTGGCGAGAGCGCCATAGGTCTTGTCGTCGATTGGTTCGAGGCGCGTCGATTTCTGGGCGTATCCAACAATAGCTGCCTGCGGCGGCGAGTAGAGTCCATCCGGGAGGGGATCATCGGCAAGATGACCCATCTGCTCTTCACTAAGTCCGATGCTCCGACCGAGCACTGTGTGCGTGGGGATTCAATAGTAGCAATTGTTAACGACCGTCGACGTCAAGTAGGCAAGCTCGGCTTCCTTCGGCGGGAGGGTGGAGCCAGAGCGATAGACGGTACGGATCAATTCGGAGAAGGCGCAACCTGCTTCTGGCCGATTTGCCAGAGCTCGGTAGAGGTTGAGCATCTTGCCGCGCGCTTTGCCGGTTTGGGCAAGGTATTCCCTGCTTTCCTCGGACAGACCGGGATCGCTCTCATGCAAGATTGGAATGCGGGCCATTTTCTCTCCGGACAGTTTCAGAAAAGGTAACTGCCCAGGTTGTTTCCCGGCACCGTGATTTTTAGCAGATTTTCCTGGACGCGAGAATCGCGTTCCGATTCAAGCATCGGATGGTCGTTGGATCGCCAGATGTTCCGTCCCGTGAAGAACTGATCGCGCTGATCCAGGCGCAGGCGGCGCAAATCGCCGCGCTTATGGCTCGGGTTGCGGAACTCGAGCGGCGCCTCGGCCTGAACAGCTCCAACAGCGGTAAGCCACCGTCGAGCGACGGGATGAAGAAGCCGGCGCGGGTGGCGAGCCTGCGCGAGCGCTCGAACAAAAAGCCGGGCGGGCAGAAAGGCCACGAGGGCGAGACTCTCCGGCAATCCGCCGCCCCCGACGCGATCGTCGATCATTTTCCGTCGATCTGTTCTGGATGCGGCGGAGCCTTGACGCGCGGCATGGCGCTCGGTCACGCGGCGCGTCAGGTGCACGACCTGCCCGAGCCACGCCCGCTCGTCGTCACCGAGTATCGCGCGCATGTCTGCCAATGTGCGGGCTGCGGCGCGCGAACGCGGGGCGCGTTTCCCGACGGCGTGAACGCGCCCGTGCAATATGGCGCGCGGATCGCCGCCTTCGCGATCTATCTGACGCACCAGCAAATGCTCCCGCAAAAGCGCCTCGTCGCGCTCATGGCCGATCTGTTTGGCGTCAGGATCGCCGCCGCGACGATCGAGGGCATGAGCCGCGCCTGCGCCGTGCGCCTGAAGGGCTTTTCCGAAACAGTGCGCGGTCTCGTCGCCGGCGCGCCGGTTAAACACATGGACGAGACCGGCTTTCGCATCGGCGGCAAGACGCAATGGCTGCACGTGGCCTGCACGGTCCTGCTGACGTTCTATCGCACGTGCGCCAAACGCGGCTCCCTGCTCGCCGGCGTCGCGGGGATTGTCGTGCACGACCACTGGAAGCCCTATTACACGATGACCGGCGTGCTGCACGCGCTGTGTAACGCGCATCACCTTCGCGAGTTGAAGGCGCTCGTCGAGATCGAGAAGGAGGATTGGGCGCGCCAGATGCAACGATTGTTGCGCGGAGCCTGTCACGCCGCCAACCTCGCGCGCGACGCCGGCGTGGCTCTCAAGCCGGGCCTCGTCGCATGCATCGAGCGTCGCTACGACGCGATTGTCGCGGCGGGCCTCGCCTTTCACGAGGCGCAGCCGCCATTGGCGCGGGCCGTGGCCAGACCCGGCGGCAAAACCCGGGGCCGCGCGCCGCGACGCACCGGACACAATCTGCTGCTGCGCTTGCTCGCCCGGCGAAGCGACACGCTGCGCTTTCTGCGCGATCTCGCCGTGCCCTTCAGCAACAACGAGGCCGAACGCGACGTGCGCATGATGAAGCTGCGCATGAAAATCTCCGGCGGCTTCCGCTCGCCCGAAGGCGCCGCCGACTTCGCGACTATCCGAGGGTTCCTCTCAACTGCCAGAAAGCAGGGCTGGAACATTATCGGAGCACTGACCCGTGACCCGGGCGACCTCGAAAAGGCCCTACGCGCAGCTTAAAAGCACTAGGAAACCTGGGCAGTTACCAGAAAAGCGGACTGATCGGTGGCCAGCATAAAGGATGTAAAATAGGGACGGCAATCCAACTGGCTGCTTGCGCCTTACGCAAGGTTCATCCTGATGTTGCAGATATATTGCCCCCAGCGAAAAGCCGCCATCGATCATAGACGGGACGTGGAGCACACCGGCGGTGAAGACGGAGGGCTAAGCCCATACCGACGCGCAACCGCGCGTAAAGATGCTCTGGCGCGATGCGTCGAAGGGCGTCCAGGCCTTCGTCGCCGTCTTGATTTGGCCCCTTACAACATGGTCGATAGCCAAAGTCGTACAGGTCGGTGCCGATCCTGGCCGTTCGCTCGAGGCAATCAGCCGGTATCAGCCCGTCCGCTGTGCGGCCATGAGCGGTTGCCTCCGAATTGATCTTGTCCCGATAGTGCCTCCAGAGCGCTATGTCGTCCGGCGATCCTCCAGACGTGTCGACAGCAGGGAGTAGCGACATGCTTGATCTCGTTATCCGGAACGCCGAAGTCGCTGACGGCCTCGGCAACCCGCTGCGCCGCGCCGACGTCGCGGTGAAGGACGGGCGCATTGTCGCCATTGGTCAGATGACGGGCGCAGCGCGCGAGACGGTCGATGCCGACGGCCTCGTCCTGGCGCCCGGAGTCATCGACGTCCATACTCACTACGACGCCCAACTCACCTGGGATGCCACGGCATCGCCGTCACCGGCACTGGGCGTTACCACGGTCGTCGTCGGCAATTGCGGCTTCGGCATTGCGCCGGCGACTCCCGCGACGCGCGACACGCTCCTCAGGAACCTGTCCGAAGTCGAGGCCATGTCGCTCGACGCGCTGCGCGCAGGCGTGGACTGGCAGTTTGACGATTTCTCAAGCTATCTCGATTTCCTGGAGAAGCGCGGAGTCTATCCCAACGTCGCCTCGTTTTGCTCGCACTCGGCGCTGCGAACGGTCGTGATGGGCGACGCCGGCTCGGAGCGCGAGGCCACCGCCGAAGAGCTCCTGAAGATTTCGGAGATGTTCGACGCCGCCCTGGCGGCCGGCGCCATCGGCCTCGGCTCCTCGACCTTCGAGAATCACAACGGCTACGGTGGCATCCCCGTGCCTTCGCGGATGGCCGGCGACGACGAGTTCCGCGCCTTGGCCCGAGTTATGGCGCGGC
>JAQSDW010000068.1 GCA_029946105.1 Reyranella sp.
GCGCGCTCGCCGTACTGGCGGATGACGTCGGGATCGATCGGGTCGGGCTCCTCGTTCATGCCGCGGGCGATGACCTCGACCTCGCAGGCGCGCTCGAGCATGTACATGCGCCGCAGCGCGCCGGGGATCGTCGTGCCGACGGTCAGCAGGCCGTGGTTGCGCAGCACCACCGAATTGCCCTGCTGGCAGGAGACGCCCAGCGAATCGCATTCCTCCTGCGAGGTCGGCATGCCGTACTCGTGATAGACGAGATCGTCCCACACCGAGAGCACGTCCTGGCTGATCGGGCGCAGGCCCTTCTTCAGCACCGAGACGCCGGTGCCGGCGCGGGTGTGGGTGTGCATGACGCAGTTGGCATCGGGCCGCGCCTTGTAGACGCCGCTGTGGATGGTGAAGCCGGCGGCGTTGAACTTGCCATCGTTGCCGTAGACGTTGCCGTCGATGTCCATCTTGACCAGGCTCGACGCCGTGATCTCCTCGAACAGGTCGCCGTAGTTGTTGATCAGGAAACACTTGGGCTCGCCCGGGATGCGCACCGTCATGTGGGTGTCGATCGTGTCGGTCCAGCCGAAAAGGTCGGTGATGCGATAGAGCGCGGCGAGATCGCAGCGTGCCTGCCACTCGGCCTCGGTCATCTCGAGGTTGCCCTGTCGAATAACTGTGTCCATCCCGCACTCCTGTCTGTTCAGCCGGCGCCGGGCGCCGTTGGCCAGTGCCAATTGTAGCGCAACCGGGCGAGGCGCGCGACGAACTCATGCCCCTGCGAAGCGCAGAGCCGCCCTGCGGACCCGCGGCACAGTAATTGCGTCTGGCGTTCCGTGTGTCATTCAGCGGAGGCCCCGGCGTGTCCAAGCCCTTTCATCTCGCGTGGTTCCTCCAGGGCTCCAGCGTCCAGGCGTGGGGCGAGCCCTGGACCGGGCATATCGGCACCACCTGGGAGCGTCCCGAGCTTTTCCTCGACATGGCCCGCAGCCTCGAGCGCGCCTGCTTCGACTATATCCTTCTCGAAGATTCCTCCTATGTCGGCGAGAGCTTCGGCGGGTCGACCGAGATCTACCTCAAGAAAGCCATCGCCGTGCCACGGCAGGACCCCTCGGTGGTCGCCGCGCTGATGACCCAGGTGACGTCGCGCATCGGCATCGTGCCGACCTTCGGCACCTATGCCTATCACCCCTACCTGCTCGCCCGGCTCGTGGCGACGCTCGACCAGGTGTCGGCCGGCCGCGTCGGCTGGAACGCCGTCACCGGCAGTTCGGACTTCGCGGCCATGAACTTCGGCCTGCCCGGCATGCCCGAGCACGACCTGCGCTACGACATGGCCGACGAGTACATGCAGGTGGTGCGTGGCCTGTGGGGGTCGTGGGAACCGGGCGCCATCATCGCCGACCGCAAGAGCGGCAACCTGGTCGATCACACCAGGGTCCATGCCATCAATCACGAGGGCAAATACTTCAAGACCCGCGGGCCCCTCAATTCGGGGCCCGGCCCGCAAGGCCAGCCCGTCATCGCCCAGGCCGGCGGCTCGCCGCGCGGCCGGCGGTTCGCGGCGGCGCACGCCGACACCATCGTCGTCAATGCCAAGGGCATCGAGGCCATGCGCGCCTATCGCGGCGACGTGCACAAGCACATGGTGGCCCAGGGCCGCAAGCCCGGCGACTGCAAGGTCCTCTTCCTGATCAATCCGATCCTGGGAGAGACCATGGAAGAGGCGCAGGAGCGCAAGAAGAAGCGCGAGTGCATGGCCCAGGCCAACATCCAGGAGCGCCTCGCGCACTTCGGCAAGGTGACCAACATCGATTTCGGAAAGTTCGATCTCGACAAGCCGCTGCCCGACGACGTCACCACCAACGGCCACCAGCTCAACCTCGAGCAGTTCCGGACGCTGGCCGCCGGACGGTCGATCCGCCAGACGATGGCGTCGTTCAACGCCGTCGATCTTTCGATCGATCTCTGCGGCACCTGCGACTCGGTGGCCGCGCGCATGGGCGAGGTCATGCAGGAGGTCGGCGGCGACGGCTTCCTGTTCTCGATGCCCAACGTCAACCGCCGGACCCTGGCCGAGATCGAGGACGGGCTGATCCCCGCCCTGCAGGATCGCGGCCTGGTGCGCAAAGCCTACGAACACAAGCAGTTCAGGGACAATCTCCTCGCATTCTGACCCCCCGCGTTCTGAAAACAAACGAAACAGGAAGGCAGGCACTTCGATGAGCAAGCTCACATTCGGCCGTCGCACCGCCCTCGGGCTCGTTGGCGCCGGACTCTCTGTCCCGCTGGCCGCGCCGTTCATCCGCCCGAGCTTCGGCCAGGCCGCCTGGCCCGAACAGACCTCCATCCCGGATATCCTGAAGGGCAGCGGCGAGGTCCGCATCGCCGGCTATGGCGGCACCATGCAGGAAGCCCAGACGAAGGGCTACTACGAGTCCTTCGAGAGGCTCTCCGGCATCAAGGTGCGGCCCTTCCCGGACGCCAATGGACCCAAGGTCAAGGCCATGGTCGAGACCGGCAACGTCGAATGGGACGTGGCCCAGCTCAGCCGCGGCTCGATCATGAACCTGCAGAAGACCGGCGACTATTTCGAGAAGATCGACTACTCGATCGTCGACGACGGCGTCGGCAAGGAATACCGCTTCGAGTACGGGCTCGAGATGCTGCTGTGGGCACAGGTGCTCGCCTACCGCACCGATGCCTTCAAGGGCGCCGTGCCCTCGGGTTGGGCGGATTTCTGGGACACCAAGAAGTTCCCCGGCGATCGCGCCATGTTCGGCACCGGCGGCGGCGGCTGGCCCGAGATGGAGTTCGCCCTGATGGCAGCGGGCGTGCCGGCCGACAAGGTCTATCCGATCGACGTCGACAAGGCGCTGGCGAGCTACAGCAAGATCAAGAAGGACGTCTTCAAGTGGTGGGAGACCGGCGCCGTGCCGATCCAGCTTCTCACCGATCGCGAAGTCACGATGACCACCGTGTGGAACGGCCGCATGGCCGCCCTGCAGGCCGCCGGCGTGCCGGCCGCGGTCAGCTGGAACCAGGGTCTGCTGAAGCGCGACGCCTGGGGCATTCCCAAGGGTGCCAAGAACAAGGTCAACGCCATGAAGTTCGTGGCCTTCTCGACCATGGCGATCCCGCAGGCGCGAATCGCGCTCGGCATTCCCTACGGCTCGGTCAATTCCAAGTCGGACGAGTACATTCCGGCCGCCCGGCAGGAAGTGCTGCCGAGCGCGCCGGCGATCAAGAAGCAGCTCGTCAGCTACGACTACGATTGGTGGATCGCCAATCGCGAGGCGGTCATCCCCAAATTCAACAAGTGGCTGCTGAGCTGAAGCCGATGGGCGACGCCAGCATGAACGGAACTGGCATGAACGGAGCTGGCATGAACGGAGCTGGCATGAACGGAGCCGGCCCCAAGGGCGGAGGGCGTGGAGCATCGGTGACGCTCTCCGACCTCGAGAAGAGGTACGACCGCGTCAAGGCGGTCGACGGCGTCTCGCTCGATATCCGCTCGGGAGAGTTCCTCACGCTGCTGGGGCCGAGCGGGTCGGGCAAGACCTCGACCCTGATGATGATCGCCGGCTTCGAGACGCCGAGCGCCGGTGACATCGCCATCGACGGCAAATCCGTGGTCGCCATGCCGCCCTACCGCCGCAACATCGGCATGGTGTTCCAGAACTATGCGCTGTTCCCTCACCTCACCGTCGACGACAATATCGGCTTCCCGCTGAAGCAGCGCGGCGTGCCGAAGGCCGAGCGCGCCAAACTCGTGGCCGAGGCGCTCGAACTCGTGCACCTGCCGGGCTATGGCGCGCGCTATCCGCGCCAGCTCTCGGGCGGCCAGCAACAGCGCGTCGCCGTCGCCCGCGCCGTCGTCTTCAAGCCGCGCCTGCTGCTGATGGACGAACCGCTGGGCGCGCTCGACAAGCAGCTGCGCGAGAATTTGCAGCTCGAGATGCGCCGCCTGCACGCCGATCTCGGCATCACCTTCATCTATGTGACGCACGACCAGGAAGAGGCGCTCACCATGTCCGACCGCATTGCCGTCATGAACGACGGCAAGGTGGCCCAGGTCGGCTCGCCGGAGGATCTCTACGACCGGCCGGACAACCGCTTCGTCGCGGGTTTCATCGGCGAGTCGAACTTCCTGCCCGCGATCGTGCGCGGCATGGAGGACGACATCGTGGTCGCGGAATGCCAGGGCGCCATGATCCGTGCGCTGTGCCCCGGCCGGCCGGCGAGCGGCCAGCAGGTGACGCTCACCACCCGGCCCGAACGACTGCGCTTCGCCGACAGCGTCGGGACAGCGACCACGGCGCAGAACCGCCTCAGCGTCACGGTGACCGAGGCGGTGTTCGCCGGCGAGCGCTGCCGCTACATGCTGCAGGCCGGCGACGGCGCGTCGATGGTGCTCAAGGAACCGTCGAGCGCCGCCATCCGCCGCCGCGCGGTCGGCGAGCGCGCCGAGATCGCCTGGTCGGTCGCGGACACGATCCTTGTCTGAAATCGCCTTCGGGCTCCCCGCCCCCGTTGAAGCGGGGCTGTCGCCTGTATTGCATTCCCGTCATCTCGACCGAAGCCGAGCAGAGCGAGGCGCAGCGGAGAGATCTTGTCCCATCACGGCGAACTGTCCCGCGGAGAGAAGGTCTCTCCACTCCGCGCTTTCAGCGCTCCGGTCGAGACGACGGAATACTTTCGTATGCGATAGCCCTGCCCCCGATCGGGGG
>JAQSDW010000069.1:0-29126 GCA_029946105.1 Reyranella sp.
GTCCCTTGGGCATCCAGTGGACGTCCTCGCGCTTCCATTGCGGCGCGAAGCCGAGGCCGATGAAGGCAGCACCAATCTCGCCCGCGACTTCGCCGACCTCGCGCAGATGCTGGGAATTCTCGGCCGCCGTCTCGTGCACCGTCTCGAGCGGCGCGCCCGAGAGTTCGAACTGCCCGCCCGGCTCGAGCGTGATGCTGGCCTTGTCGCGCAACAGCGCGATCGGGTTGTTGCCCTCGATGACCGGCTCCCAACCGAAGCGGGTCAGACCTTCGAGCAAGGCGCGGATGCCATCCGGCCCTTCATAGGCGAGCGGCTTCAGCGTCGCCTTGTGGTAGCCGAACTTCTCGTGCTCGGTGCCCATGCGCCAGGCGGCGCGAGGCTTGTTGCCGGCGACGAAATACTCGATCAGCTGGCGCCGATTCTCGATCGGCGCGCCGCCGCCCGACGGTGGTGCGGACATACGTTGTCGACTCCCTGGTCGCCCGCGGCCTTCTGGGGGCCGGGAGCGGCGCGGTCGCATGAGCATTTCTCACGCGAGCACGCGGCTGGTTCATGATGTTCAAGTTCCCGTCTCCCACGCCGACGGGGGCGAGCGCAAGCGGTCAGACGGTAACCTTAGATGTGCGATAATCCGTAGGCAGACGCGGCGTCGGCTGCTGCCAGTCGCCGACCAGCGCCTGCCAGCAGGCAAGGGCCGCAACGGCTGCTGTGTCGGCCCTGAGGATGCGCGGACCCAGCCCCACTGCCATTACATCCTTTATGCGACGAAGCGCCGTCAGTTCCTCCGCCGCGAAGCCGCCCTCGGGCCCGATCACGATCGCCCAAGGCGCGGCGCGGGCTGCGGCATCGAGACCGCCCAGCGCCTCGGCGATCGGCGGGCCGTTGCCTGTCTCGTCGCAGATCAACAGCCGCCGTCCCTCCGGCCATGCCGCGAGCAGGCGCGCGAGATCGACCGGCTCACGCACCTCGGGCACGCAGAGACGCTCGGTCTGCTCGGCGGCCTCGATGGCATTGGCGCGCAGGCGCTCGACGTTCACCCGCTCGACCGCGGTATGGCGCGTGAGCACGGGCTGCAGCAGCGAAGCGCCTAACTCGGTCGCCTTCTCGGCGATGTAGTCGATGCGCGCGCGCTTGACCGGCGCGAAGCAGAGCCAGACGTCCGGCTCCGCCGCCTGGGCGCGCGTTTGCTCGCTCACTTCGGCCGCCGCCGACTTCTTGCCGCGCCCCGCCAGCACCGCCTGCCATTCGCCGTCGCGGCCGTTGAACAGCCGCAGCGGCGCCCCGTCGGGCCGCCGCATGACGTGGCGCAGATAGTGGACCTGCGCCTCGCTCAGCGGCGCCTCGATCCCGGCCGCGAGGTCGGCTTCGACGAAGAGACGCGATACGCTCATGGAGTTCCCAGCTTCATGGCTGCATGATGCCGCGATGACCGCCGACAGAACAACCGGCTATACCGACATCGACCACCAGCACTGGTCCCTGCGCTATCTGCCGCCGTGGGGCAGGCCCTATGGCCGGCTATCGCGCTGGGACAGGCCGATCGGCATCTGGTTGCTGGTGTTTCCCTGCTGGTGGTCCCTCACCCTGGGGCTGGCACCGCACTGGGGCCGCCTGGTCGGCTGGATGGCGCTGTTTGCCCTGGGCGCGCTCGCCATGCGCGGCGCCGGCTGCACCTGGAACGACATCGTCGACCGCAAGATCGACGCCAAGGTCGAGCGCACGCGCGGCCGGCCGCTGCCGGCCGGCGAGGTAACGCTCCGCAATGCGCTGATCTGGACGGTCCTTCAGTCGCTGGTGGGCGTCGCCATCCTCTTCAAGCTGAACAAGTTCGCCGGCGGCGTGGCGCTGGCCTCGCTGGTCCTGGTCGCCGTCTATCCGACCATGAAGCGCCTCACCTCGTGGCCACAGGTCGTGCTCGGCCTCGCCTTCAACTGGGGCGCGCTGGTGGGCTTCGCCGCCGTGACCGGAGAACTGTCGTGGGCCGCCGTCGCGCTCTATGCCGGCGGCGTCGCCTGGACGATGGTTTACGACACGATCTACGCCATGCAGGACCAGCGCGACGATGCGGTCATCGGCGTGCGCTCGACCGCGCGGCGCTTTGCGGCGGCACCCCGGCGCTGGCTGTCGCTGTTCGCGGTGCTGGCGCTGGCCGCCTGGGCGCTGGCCGGTCATCTCGCGGCGCTCGGTCCGCTCTATTTCGCGCTGCTCGCCGTCGTTGCCCTGCACTTCATCTGGCAGATCGCCTTGTTGAAGCCGGACAACCCGGCCGACTGCCTGTTCAAGTTCAAGGCCAACGCGCTGGTCGGCTGGTTGCTCCTGGCGGCAATCGCCGCCGGCCACCTGGCCCTGAGCTGATGGCGCGCCTGCCGGTCGATCCCGAAGGCTTCATCCGCAACAATACCGCCCTCGAAGCCCCGGTCATGGTGCCGGAATTCAAGCTGTGGCTGGCCACGGAATACGTGCCGATCTGGCAGGCGACCGAAGCGTGGCTGGAGGAGCAGAACGTCGATCCGCCCTATTGGGCCTTCTGCTGGCCGGGCGGCCAGGCGATCGCGCGCTATCTGCTCGACAATCCCGAGCGGGTGCGCGGCAAGCGCGTGATCGACTTCGCCGCCGGCTCCGGCGTTTCCTCGATGGCGGCCGCCCGCGCTGGAGCGGCGTCGGTGACCGCCAACGACATCGATGCACTGTCGCTGGTGGCGGCACGCCTCAACGGCCAGGCCAATGGCCTTTCCTTCGACGTCAGCGCGGACGACTGGCTGGCCGGCGCCGAAGGTAACCCCGACGCCGACGTGGTGATTGCCGGCGACGTCTGTTACGAGCGCGACATGTCAGTGCGTGCGCTGGCCTGGCTGCGCAGCCACGCCCGCAAGGGCCGGCTGGTGCTGCTGGGCGACCCCGGCCGCAACTACTTCAGCGCCCAGGGTCTCGAAGAACTGGCCCGCTACGACATTCCGACCTCCCTGCAGCTCGAGAACCGGGGCATGCGCGAGACGGTTGTGTGGCGCGTGCTGCCTCATCCCTAGGCACGCTTAAGAATTCCTTCACTGTTCTTTCACACAAGATTGGGTTACACGCCGCGACATGCCTCCGAAAATCCCAACGTCCAAAACCAAGGTGCCCAGGGTCAAGGCGGCCGACTTCGCCACCCTGTACGAGGGTTTCAACGCCCCCGTCTCGCGCTTCGACTGCGGCCGCAAATGCGCCCCGCTGAACGGCGGCGAGCCGGTCTGCTGTTCGACCCAGAACGCCGTGCCGGTGGTGCACAAGGTCGAATTCGACCTGCTGAAAACCCGCACCGACCTGTGGTCCAAATTCAAGCCCTACGATTACTCCACGAGGCAGATCGTGGCCGAGCTCACCAGCGACTGCATGGCGATCCATTGCAAGGGCGCCCGGCACTGCGAGCGCGATAACCGCACCATCGCCTGCCGCGGCTTTCCCTTCTTCCCCTACCTCACGCGCGAGCGGCAGTTCGTCGGCATCGGCACCTACTGGGTGTTCGAGGACCGCTGCTGGATGATGTCCAACCTGGAAATCGTCGACGCCAAGTTCGTGCGGGAATTCATCGCCACCTACGAGGCGCTGTTCTTCAAGGACCACGCCGAGTTCGAGACCTACGTCGATTTCTCCGCCTCGGCGCGGCGCGTCTATTCGCGCTGGAAGCGCGAGATCCCGCTGCTCGGCCGCAAGGGCGAGCTGCTGATCGTGGCGCCCTCGACCGGCGAGATCCGCCCCGGCCGAAAGAAGGACTTCCCCAAGGCCGCGCCCTTCACCTCCGAGAAGGAATATCGTGAAGCGGTGAAGGAAGCCGACGGTGAGGTTCCCAAGGAAGGCCTTCGTCCGAGCTGACCGCCTTGGGCCGTCGTCGTCTCGCCTGGCTGCTGCTGTTCCTGTCGCCGGCTTTTTTCGCCGTCAACATGCTGATGGCGCGCTATGCCACCTTCGTGCCGCCCAATGCGCTGGCACTCGGCCGCTGGCTGCTGGTGGCACTCCTCCTGCTGCCCTTCGCCTGGCCCCGCCTCGTCCGTCACCGCCATGCGCTGACTCGCGAAGGACCCGACCTGCTGATGCTGGGCGCGATCGGCATGTGGATCTGCGGCGCCTGGGTCTATATCGGCGGCCGCACGACACCCGCCCTCAACATCGGCCTGATCTACGCCGCCTCGCCGATCCTGGTCGTGGCCCTGGGCCGCCTGCTCTATCGCGAGAAACTGACGGCGGGCCGCATCGCCGGCATCGTACTTTGCCTGGCGGGCGTCGCCGCGGTCTTCGCCAAGGGACGGTTCGACAATCTCCTGTCCGTGCGCTTCAGCGAGGGTGACCTCTGGATCGCCGCCGCCTCGGCCTGCTGGGGCCTCTATTCGGTGCTGCTCAAACAACGGCCGAGCGCCCTGGATCCCCTGACCAGGCTCTGCGCCATCTCCGTCGCCGGTTCGCTGGTGCTCCTGCCCTTTGCGCTGGGCGAGGCGGCGTTCTGGGGAGGCCCCGACTTCACCGATTGGCGCACCTGGGCGATCTGGATCGTGCTCGCCATCGTGCCGGGCGTCGGCGCCTACGGCGCCTTCGCCTTCTGCATCCGCGAACTCGGGCCCTCGGTCACCAGCGTGTCGATGTACCTCGGCCCGCTCTACGTCGGCCTGATGGCCTGGCTCGCCCTTGGCGAAGCGCCGCAGTGGTACCATCTGATCGGAACGCTGCTGGTGCTGCCCGGGCTTTTCCTGGCCACACGCCCGCCCGCCAAAGGAGCCTGACATGATTCGTGCGATCCTCATCTCGCTCGCCCTGCTGTTGGCGCTTCCTGCCATGGCGGAAGAAATCGGCTCGGTCAGCTACCGCTTCAAATGGATAGGGCCCAACGACAAGATCGCCATCGAAGCCTTCGACGACCCCGACGTGGCGGGCGTCACCTGCTACATCGCCCGCGCCCACACCGGCGGCATCAAGGGCGCCTTCGGCGTCGCCGAGGATCCTGCCCAGGCCTCGATCTCGTGCCAGCAGACCGGGCCGATCGACCAGACCAGGCTCGACAAGCTCAAGAGCCCGCATGAAGTCTTCAGCGAGCGCGCCTCGCTGATCTTCAAGACCACCCAGGTCGTGCGTTTCTGGGACGCCAAGCGGCGCGCGCTGGTCTATCTCACCTATACCGACCGGGTGATCGAGGGCAGCCCGCAGAACTCGATCAGCGTGGTGCCGGTCGGTCTCAAATAGCGGACCATCACACGACACCTGAAGCGGTGTTCCGTGTCCACTACCGTGTCCACTCGCGGGTGCCAGGTACTTGATTCATAATCACAATCCGGTGGGCCAATTGGTGGACACGGACGAATGGTGGACACGAAATGGGCAGCCCATGAACGGCGCTCCGAATGGACCATTTCGTGGACCATTCGAGGCTGGTCACCAGCCACAAAAAACGCCCGACGGATTTCTCCGCGGACGTCTCCCAACATAGCGAAAATATTAGCAGAAACCTGCAGAACCTGCAACTTTTAGAGAGGACCGCCCCGCATGACCCGCCCCCTCCCCACCTGGCGATCGCTGCTGTTCGTGCCAGTGCTGGCCGAACGGTTCGTGGCCAAGGCCCATACCCGCGGCGCCGATGCCATCATCCTCGATCTGGAAGACTCCATCGTGCCCGCGAACAAGGCGGCGGCGCGGGCCGCTGTGGCCGCAGCCGTGCCGCGCGTCGCCCAGGGTGGTGCCGATGTCACCGTCCGCATCAACCGTCCGCTCGAGCTCGCCGTGCCCGACATCGCCGCTTCTGTCATGCCGGGCGTCTCGGCCCTGATGCTGCCCAAGGTCATGGGCCCGGAGCACGTGCGCCTGCTCGGCGAACTGGTGAGCGATCGCGAGGCCGCACTCGGCATGGAAATCGGCCACACGCGCTTCCTCGTGCTGATCGAGACACCCGCCGCCCTGCCGCACCTGTTCGCCATCGCGGCCGAGCCGCGCATGGCGGGCATGTCGGTGGGCGGCGAGGACATGGCGACCGAACTCGGCGCCACCCCCTCGGCCGACAGCAACTACGTCTTCGCCATGCAGGGCCTCGCCGCCTGCCGTGCCGCCAGTATCCTGCCGATGGGCTCGATGGGCCAGCTCGCGAACATCAACGACCTCGACTCCTATAGGGCCGGCCTGAAGCGCGGGCGGACGCTGGGCTTCATGACTGCGTCCTGCATCCACCCGGCGCATGTGCCGATCATCAACGAGGAATACGGCGCCTCGCCCGCCGAACTGGACCGCGCCCGGCGGCTGCTCGCAGCCTTCGACGTCGCGGTGGCGGCCGGCGAAGGTGCGGTCGCCTTCGAAGGCAGCATGATCGACCTGCCGGTCGTCATTCGCGCGCGACGGCTGCTGGAGCGGGCCGCAGCTTGGGCGTAGGGCGGGCCGTCGTAAGTATCGACCGTCTATTGCGTTCCCGGACTCAAGGGATCGCGCCACTCCAATGGCGCTCTTCGTCTCGATGCGCCACTGGAGTGGCGCGCTCCTTCGAGCCCCATCACCGGTAGAGGAACGTCCGCAGCGATACCCACCTCGACGTCTTGACGCCTTCGCCATGCCCACCAGCGGAGTCGTGTAGTGCCCGAACGAGGAACCTTTCTGCCTTCGGTGGCGTTGCAATCCGGTGGCGACTTCGCGCCATCGAGGTTCCTCATGCCCCAGCCGTTCAAAGAGTGGAAAGTCCTGCCTCACGGCACGCTGACCGCCATCGACGACAACATGCTCACGGTCACGGGCGACATACCCATGCCGGTGGGCAATCTGAAGCGCCGCATGACCGTCGTTCGGCTGCAAGATGGGCGGCTGGTCGTTTTCAGTGCCATTGCGCTCGATGAAGACGAGATGCGCGCGCTCGAGGATTTCGGCGTGCCGGCATTCCTGATCGTCCCCAGCGATCACCACCGGCTCGACGCCAAGACCTGGAAGGACCGCTATCCCGCTATTCAGGTCATCACGCCCCGGGGCTCGCGCGAAAAGGTCGAGGAGGCGGTCGCCGTCGATGCGACGCGCGCCGACTTCGGCGACCCCGATGTCGTGCTGCTCACCGTTCCGGGAACGCACGAGCATGAGGCGGCACTGGAGGTGAGGCGGCCGAATGGGACGACGCTGATCCTGAACGACATCGTGGGAAATATCCGCGACGCGTCGGGCTTCGGCGGATGGCTGCTGAAGATGATGGGCTTCGCCGGCGACGAGCCGCATGTGCCCTTGCCCATCAAGATGGCGGTCATCGACAGCAAGGCCGCGCTTGCCGCACAACTGAGACGGTGGGCCGAGTTGCCGACGATCAAGCGAATCGTCGTCTCGCACGGTTCAGTGATCGACGAGGATCCGCGAGGCGCCTTGCGCAAGCTGGCGGTGTCTCTCGACTAGGGGAGACGCGCCATTATCGCCATTTCAGCCTTCAAGCGTGCAGCTTTCGCCGTGTCGGCCAGCGGCGTGGTGCCAGAACGGCAGGCGGCAGGCCGTCACCGCCGGCGAGGCGAGTTTGGCCCTCGGCAGTGTTTCAGTGAACAGGGTCGAGGAACGGGGTGTTCGGGTCGCCGACATAGAAGATGACAACCTTCAGCGGTTCGGTCGCGCTGCGGTTATAGCCTGTCATCTTGACGTTGGGCGGTTCGACATAAGCCTCTCCTGCCTTGACGATCACCTCCGGACGCCCGTCCGACTCCAATTGGAGGGTGAAGGCGCCTTCCATGACATAGACGGTGACGGGGAAACGGTGCGTGTGGAATACCGTCTTGTCACCGGGTTTGAAGGTTGCCGTCAGAACACTCACCTCCTGCTTTTCGCCCTTCGGCATGCCCTCGACGGTCCGCTTGAGGAGCATGTTGGGCTTCGCAAGGTTCGCCTCTTGGGCGGTTGCGGCGAAGCACAAAACGGTCGCCGCAAGAGCGAGACCTGAACCCAGCACCATTTTCATCGACTGTCTCCGCTTTCGAACGAGGAATCCTTGACCATCAGCGATAGAGGAACGTCCCCAGCAGCACCCAGCGCGCGGCCTTCGCCGTGCCGACGAGCGGCGTGGTGTAGTGCCAGAACGGCAGGCGATAGGCGGTCACTGCAGCCGGCTTGGCGACCGACACGATCTCGCTGAAGTGTCCGGCGCGGCTGTAGACCAGCCACTGGTGCGCCACCGACGGCGCGGCGAGGCTGAGATGCAGGTCGATGTAGCCGCCCTTGGCGTCCTTGTTCTCGGGATGGTGGTCGTTGTGCGGCCCGGCATAGTCGCCCGGCCCGTAACGCAGCACCTGCAGGCCCCAGCCCGCAGCGAGCTTGCGGCCGGCCAGGGCCTCGGCGAAGACGCGAAAGCTTTGCGAGCGCATCATGCGCACCAGCCCGAGCTTCTCGGCCGGCTTCACCCCAGGCTCGCGCCGGCTTTCGAAATAGATGGTGCGCGCGCGGCTGGTCTTGGGCAGGCGCTCGCCGTAGTCGTGCCGCATATCCCAGATGCTCTCGGGCGGGATCGGCTTCTCGATGGCCTCGAGCTTGTCGGCAAGGTTCTCTTCGAGGGCACGCCGGAGGCGCTGCGCCTTGGTCCGGTCGAGCAGATCGTCCTGGGCGACGAAGCGCGTGCGCGGCTGGGCCAGCGCGCCACACAGCGGATGCGTGCCGGCCAGCACCCGCCGGCCGGCGCGGCTCAGAAGGTCCTCGAATTCAGCAGGAAAGGCCGGGTTCCGCATGCCAAACACAGAATGCCATGACGGGTGACGGGGCGCACCTTCCCGTGAAAGCATTTCTCAAGACAAGAAACGACCCCGGAGGAAACCATGGACGTCGGCATGATGATGGTGTTCGCCAGCTACGGCTGGGACGACTGCTCTGATGCGCGTGTCTGGGACGAGGAAATCCGCCTCGCCCGCATCGCCGCCGATTCGGGCTTCGACTGCCTGTGGTCGGCCGAGCACCATTTCAACGACTACTCGTTCGTCCCCGACAATCTCGCCCTGATGACCCATCTGACGGCGCTGTGCCCAAACATCGACGTCGGCACCGCAGCCGTGATCCTGCCGTGGCACGACCCGCTGCGCGTCGCCGAGAACGCCGCCGTCCTCGACATGCTGAGCAAGGGCCGGCTGCGCCTCGGCATGGGCCGAGGCCTGGCGCGGCGCGAGTTCAACGCCTTCCGCCTCAGCATGGACGAATCGCGCGGCCGCTTCGACGAGGCGGCGCCGATGATCATCGAGGCGCTCAAGACCGGCTTCATGGAAGGCAACGGCCAGTACTACAAGCAGCCGCGCATCGAGATCAGGCCGCGGCCGCAGAACTCCTTCGACGGGCGCATCTATGCCGTGGCGTCGAGCGAGGATTCGATCGACTCGGCCGCCAAGCTCGGCGCCCATATCGTGATGTTCGCGGACCGGCCATGGGAGATGCGGGCGCCGATGATCGAGAAGGGCCGCGAGCTTCACCGCAAATATCACGGCACCACGCCGCCCAGCGTCATGCTGACCGAGTTCTGCGTCTGCGGCCCCGACGCCGCCACGATCGAGGACGAGGCCCGCCGCTACCAGGGCAAATTCGTCGAAAGCAATTTCCACCACTACGAATTCCTGGGCGAGCACTTCAAGACGGTGAAGGGCTACGACTCCTACCAGCAGAAGGCCGAGATCGCGCGCAAGGGCGGCATCGAGGGCGCCGTCACCGGCTTCATGCAGGCGGCCTCCTGGGGCACGCCCGACAAGATCCTGCGCGGCATCGAGGCGCGCCGGAAGGTCGTCGGCGACTTCGAGATGAACGTCGCCTTCCGCTTCGGCGGCACGCCGTTCGAGGTCTCCGAGCGCGGCCTGAAACTCTTCGCCAAGGAAGTGCTGCCGGTGCTGAAGTCGTGGGGCCCGGTCGAGGCGGCCCGGGCGGCCTGAGGCGCGTCGGACTCAAGCTCTTCTGGACCGCGGGCGTCCCGCCCGCTCATGAGATCATGAGCGGGCGGGACGCCCGCGGTCCGTATGACTATGATGAGCCGCATGCCTTTCGCCTCGCTTCGCGACTTCATCGACCTTCTGGAAAAGAGCGGCCGGCTGGTGCGCGTCAGCGCGCCGGTGTCGCCGGTCCTCGAAATGACGGAGATCCAAACCCGGCTGCTGGCCGAAAAAGGTCCCGCCGTGCTGTTCGAGAACGTCGTCGGCTCCGATATCCCGGTACTAGTCAATCTCTTCGGCACGGTCGAGCGCGTGGCCTGGGGCATGGACCGCGAGCCCAATCAGCTGCGCGCCGTGGGCGAGACGCTGGCTTTCCTGCGCCAGCCCGAGCCGCCCGGCGGCTGGCGCGAGGCGCTCGACATGCTGCCGCTGGTGCGCACCGTCATGGCGATGAAGCCCAAGACAGTGAGCTCGGCGCCGTGCCAGGAGATCGTGCTCACGGGCGACGACATCGACCTCGGTAAACTGCCGATCCAGACCTGCTGGCCGGGCGAACCGGCGCCGCTGATCACCTGGCCGCTGATCGTCACACAGGGCCCAAATCCTAAAGGCGACAAACAAGACAGCTTCAACCTCGGCATCTACCGCCTGCAGGTGACGGGCAAGAACACCACGCTGATGCGCTGGCTAAAGCATCGCGGTGGGGCGCAGCATCATCAGCGTTGGAAAGGTTCCGGCAAGCGCGAGCCGCTGCCGGTGGCGGCCGTCATCGGCGCCGATCCCGGCACCATCCTGGCCGCCGTCACGCCGGTGCCCGACACACTGTCGGAATACCAGTTCGCCGGGCTCCTCAGAGGCAAGAAGGTCGAGCTGGTCGACTGCAAGACCGTGCCACTCAAAGTACCAGCCGAGGCCGAGATCGTGCTCGAAGGCCATGTCAGCCTCGACGACTACGGCGACGAGGGCCCCTACGGCGACCACACCGGTTATTACAACAGCGTGGAACAGTTCCCGGTCTTCACCATCAGCGCCATCACCATGCGCAAAAGGCCGATCTATCTCTCGACCTTCACCGGCCGGCCGCCCGACGAGCCCAGCGTGCTGGGCGAGGCGCTGAACGAGGTGTTCATCCCCCTCTTCCAGCAGCAGTTCCCCGAGATCGTCGACTTCTGGCTGCCACCAGAAGGGTGCAGCTATCGCATTGCCGTCGTCTCGATGAAGAAGGCCTACGCCGGCCACGCCAAGCGCGTGATGATGGGCGTGTGGAGCTATCTCAGGCAATTCATGTACACCAAGTGGGTGATCGTGGTGGATGCCGACATCGATGCCCGCGACTGGAAGCAGGTGATGTGGGCGCTCTCGACGCGCATGGACCCGGCGCGCGACATCACGGTGATCGAGAACACGCCGATCGACTATCTCGACTTCGCGAGCCCGGTGTCGGGCCTCGGCTCCAAGATCGGACTCGACGCCACCGACAAATTCCCCGGCGAGACCAACCGCGAATGGGGCCGCCAGATCAAGATGGATCAGGCCGTCGTCGACAAGGTGGATGCGATGTGGAGCGAACTGGGATTGCCGGGCAGCGGCAAGAAGATCTGGCGCTAGGCTAGTAGCGCATCGTCACCTTGTTGTCGGCGGTCGTGACCGCCTTGAAGCCGAGGCTCTCGCAAAGAGCGCGTGCCGGGCTATTGGCCAGCACGACAAGCAGGAGATCCTTGCGCTTGCGGTCGGCGCGCTCCTTCATCCAGTTCAGGAAGCTGGTGCCAAGGCCGTTGTCGCTTGCCGCGGCCAAGACGAAGAACTGCTTCAACTCCACCGCCCCGTTGCTCTCCACGACCTCGACCCAGCCCTTGTCGGCCTTGTCCGAACACAAGATGGAGGTGCCGGCGTGGCCGACCGCCCGCTCGACGAGGCGCTGGTGCTCTGCCTCGTTCCAGCTGGCCGTGAGCGGCTGGACGGCATCGCGATAGATCGGCCAGCAGAAGGCGAAATCGGCTTTGACGGCAGGGCGGAGTTCGAAAGAAGTCGGCATGCTTGCAGAGGGCCACAAGGCGCGACGCCGCGCAAGCGCGATGGAGTTGCCGGGTCCTCCCCGGGATCACTTCCTTGACCACCATCGCCTTGCCGACGGCCGCCACGTCCCCAGCGACGCCGCGCATGCCGCCGAAAATCTGGCGCTAGTCGATCTTCGGAGAGGGTCGCCAGGGTGCGTCGGCCGTAAAGATGAGCATGTGCGAGGCCGGAGAGACCGACGTCGCCGAATAGAATTTCGGCTTCACCTCCAGAACGACTTCCAGTCCCGGCATCATGAACACATCTCTCTTTCCCGAGATCTGGACCAAGCAGTCGTCAATACATTCATGAAGCCAATCGTCGAAGTTGATCACGAAATAGATGATCCTCTTGATATCGCGCGTTGAGGAATACGCGCCCATCTGTTGATCGGCGCGTTCTACAGTCGTCCTAAGTTTCGTGAAAAACTCCTCAGGCAAGAGATTGGGGACAGAACCGGCAATCGCTTGTTTCCGTGCAAGCAGAGCCCGCTCGGATCTATTGATGGTCTTTGCCTCGCATAATACATCAATATTCCCTGCTTTTGCGCGGAGATCGGGCGTTTTGATATCGCTTCGACGCGGGATGAATTCAACGCACGTGTAGCCACGACGAACGAGGAAATTGTAGGCCTTGGCCTCATTCAGCTCGCTGAACGCTGCCTGCCACCCTCGAACTTTCTCACCTCTCATGAATAGAGGACGAACGTTCGTCTTCAGATGAACCCAAGCAGCGGCATCCAGCGACGACAGTTCCGCTTCAATGTCGATGAAGTATTTACGCTTGATTGAATTATCGCGGAGAGAGGTAGCGAAATTCTTGAAATAGGACTTCGGCGCACCTTTCAAGCTGGCGACGAGTTCGTAAACTCTGGACAGCTCCGCCGGGCGCATATGGCTCTTGACCCCTCCGCCCCCTTCGGGGGCACCTCCCCTTTGCGGCGTCCGCAAAGGGGAGGAAAGTTAACTAATGCATGCCCGGCAGGACCTGCTCCGCGACGAGCTGCTTGCCCACCGCCGCATCGCCGGCGTCGACGCCGCGCATGCCGCCACTGATCGCCACCTTGTCGAGGCCGAGCTTTGCCAGTTCGCGCAGGCGTTCGATGCAGCGGTCGGGCGGGCCGACGATGGCGAAGCGGTCGACGAAATCGTCGGTGAGCGTGCCGGCCTGGCGGGAATCGCCCTGGGTGTGCTTCTTCATGTCGTAGTTGTTGCGCAGCTTCTCGAGCACCTCAGCGTCGCCGGTCGAGACCGGGCCGTTGGCCTTGCCGTGCATGACCGAGAAACGGGCAAAGGTCGTGAGGCCGCCACGCACCAGGCTGCGCGCCACGCCCATGTCGGTGTGGCAGCCGAGATTGACGTAGGCACCGAAGGCGATGGCATCGGGATCGAGGCCGGCGTCCTGGCGCGTCTTCTTCGCGAGCGCGATGCCCCAGGCCAGCCGATCGGTATCGGCGCCCAGCGTGAACATCACGCGCTCGGCATGAAGGGCCGCCATGGCGATCACCTTGGGACCGCTGGCCGCGACCTCGACCGGCACCTTGGTGCCACCTTTCGCGCCGCCCTCGAGGCCGTCGGCGATCCAGCCGATGCGGCTGGCCGGCGGGGCATCGTGCAGGTGCAGGCCGGAGAGCGGTGGCGCAACGTCGGATGGAATGTCGATCTCGTCGAAGTTCACTGAATCGCCGCCGAGATAGAGCTGGAGATGGCGCAGGTAACGCTCGAACTGCGCGAGGCGCGCCGGCGCCCGGCCGAGATGGGCGAGGGCCGAGTCGCCGCGGCCGATGCCGAGCACGGCGCGGCCATTGGAGATGCGGTGGACGCTGGCGATGGCGGTGGCAGTCGCCGCGGCATGGCGGGTGACCGAGTTGGTGACTCCGGGACCGAGGCCGATGCGCGTGGTGACGGCCGCCGCGAGCGCCAGCGAAACATAGGGATCGCCGGAGAGGTTCTGCGAATCGACCACCAGCATGCCGTCCCAGCCGGCCGCCTCGATCTCCTGCGCGGTGCGTGCCGCTCCGCGCGCCGAAGCGACGCCGGTGGTCCAGAGTTCCACGTTTTCCTCCGTCTATGCTTTCCGCCCGATTTGGCCATTCTGACATCGCGCGCCATGGCGTTATAATGATTTCATGTCGAGCGCCGACCTCACCCTGGTGCGCGAATTCAAGCGCCGCGCCGAGCAAGCCCTCCCCGGCCGTGTCGTGCGCGTGATGCTTTATGGGTCGCACGCACGCGGCGACGCGGGCTCGGATTCCGACTGGGATATCGCGGTTTTTGTCGCTGGACAGCCGACCCCGAACGACCGGCACGTCCTGGCGGATATCGGCTTCGACCTGATGATCGAACAAGGCCAGCACATCCATGCTTTCGCCATCGACGCGGCGTCGACACCGCTCGATTCCTACCTGGTGAAGAACGTCATGAAAGACGGATTGCCGGCGTGAGCCCGCATGCAACGAACCGGATGGCGAAAGCCGAGCGGTTCCTCGGCCAGTTGAAGGCTTCAATCACCAGATACGGCTCCGGACGCCTGCATCCATCTTGCTTACTACGCGATGTTGCACGCGGCTTGCGCGGTGCTGCTCGAGCGGACCGGCGACGCGCCGAAGACGCACTCAGGGACGATCGGTCAATTCTCGAGGCTGGTACTCGCCGATGCCGAGCGTGGACGGAAATATGGACGGGCGTTCAACGAGGCCGAGAAACTTCGCTTGGTCTCCGATTATCAGGACACCTCGCCGACCGTAACGGAAGCAGTCGACCTTCGGGAAGCAGCCATCGATTTCGTCGCCTATTGCCGGTCCCTGCTTTGATGTAAACTCCCTTAACATGAGCTGGAAACGTCGAGCCGAGGGCGCCTACCACCACGGCAATCTGCGCGAGGCGCTGATCCAGGCGGCGCGCGAATTGATCAAGGAGAAGGGGCCCGCCGGCTTCACCTTCGCCGACGCCGCGCGTTCCGCGGGCGTCAGCCCGGCCGCGCCCTATCGCCATTTCCGCGACCGCGAGGCGCTGCTGGCCGACGTGGCGCGCGAGGGCTTCCAGCGCTTCGAGGCGATGCTCGCCACCGGCTGGAACGGCGGCAAGCCCGACTCGCGGACCGCCTTCAACAACGTCGGCAAGGCCTACCTCGCCTTCGCCCGCGCCGAGCCCGCCTACTACGCCGCCATGTTCGAATCGGGCCTGCCGCCCGACCTCAGCCCCGACCTGCGCGGTGCCGCCGACCGCGCCTTCGGCGTGCTGCGCACGGCGGCCGACACGCTGGTCACCCAGCTGCCGGTCGGCAAAAGGCCGCCCGCCCTGATGATGAGCCTGCACATCTGGTCGATGGCCCACGGCATCGCCTCGCTGTTCGGTCGCGGCGACGCCGGGCGCCGCTCCCTGCCCATGACGGCCGAGGAGCTGCTCGAATCCGAGATGCTTATTTACCTGCAGGGGCTGGGTTTCCCCCAAATACCCTGAAGGGGCCCTTGACTCCCTGGGTCCGAATACCCAATGTAAATGTCGTTAACATTTACATTGTTAACGCTCAACTGGGTTAACGCTCAAACTGGAGGCCGCAATGACGGGCCTGATGGAAAGACTGGACGACATCCCCCGGCCCGCCTGGATCGCCCTGGTGGTCGTAAGCTTCATCGTATTCTGGCCGATCGGCCTCGCTCTTCTCATCTACCTGAAATGGAGTGGACGCATGTTTTGCTCTCGCCACGCCCGCTGGGGCGCCTGGAACACGCCCGACGGCCGTTCCCCCGACGGCCGCTCCGAAGGCCGCGCGGCGCGCGACGAATTCCGTGCCTGGCGCCGCGGCAACCGCTGGGGCCGCCAGGCCGGCTCTGGCAACGTCGCCTTCGACGAGTACCGCGACGAGACGCTGCGCAAGCTCGATGAGGAGCAGCGCGAGTTCCGCGACTTCCTCGACCGGCTGCGTGCCGCCAAGGACCGCGCCGAGTTCGACGACTTCATGGCCGAGCGCCGCAACCACCCGCCGATGGCGCGACCCTCCGAGCCGCCGCCGGCTCCCACGGCCTGATCGCTTCACGGCCTGATGCCGGCCTCTCCGGCAGATCGATCGCCCGCAACGCCCCCGCGTTGCGGGCGGTTTCGTTTCAGTAGTCGAGCTTCATCGGCAGGTGCTTTTCGACGGCGATTTCGGTTGCAAGAAAGATTTCGCAGAAACTGTATCTGACGACCTGCTCAAGCGAGGCTTCCGTCCCCGGGAGAATCAAATTCCAAGTCTCGACTTCTCTGTCAGATGCTTGCAGAAATTCAGGTCGTCGAGTTGATGCCAGAGTGAGTTTATCGACCCCAGCACCGCCGGCTCGCCCATTGGATCGTCGGCATTGATTGAGAAGTCAAAAGCAGCCGGAAGCCAAAGATCAGGCGCTTCGAGAATTTGAGAAAAGCGCACCATCGTGCTCCGAGAGGCCACGGACCTCGCATCAATTGACCGCCAGTCGGTTGCCTTCCTGATCTTGGGTTGGTCCCACGAAGCAGCCCAGAGCTTCAATGCGTGCAGATCGGGCTGCGCAGCGCCGGAAACCTTCTCCGCCTCGTCCCACGCCAGAGGTGACGCCAGGACCGAAGCGAATGTCTGGTTGAGGCGGTCACGCCAAGCCTCGATCCGTGTTTGCAGTTCTGTTTGCGCCGCAGACGGCTCCGGCAGCGGGTCCTCCTCCGAAGCGAATTTATATTGGTACATTCTCACCATTTCGGTGTCGTGAGGTCGAGGTTCCGGTCGCACGAAAGGCGGTGCGGGCACTCGCCATGATCCTTCGTGGTAGATACTCAAAGGTCCGACGAAGAGCTCAGGGCTCATGTGCGCCTCCATATCGAATACTACCTATGGTAGTAATATGATAAGGATTATCCCCATAATAAGTATGCGGCGCAATCCCGAAGCTATTGAGGCTCGAGGTTCAGCCCCTTCACCAGGTCGATCCAGACCGGCCCCTGCTCGGCGATGATCTTCTCGAAGAAGGCGCTGTCCTGTGCCGCGCGGTCGATGCCGAAAGTGTCGAGGATCTTCTGGATGCGCTCGCTCTTGCCGGCTTCCACCATCAGGTCGGAGAGCTTCTTCACAATCTCCTTGGGCATGCCGACGGGACCGACCAGGCAGATGAAGCCCTGGACCTGGAAGGCGACGTCGGTCACGCCCTGTTCGTAGAAGGTGCCGACGTCGGGCAGTTTCTTCATCCGCTCCTTGGTCGGCACGGCGATCGCATGTCCGTTGCCGCTCTGCAGGACGCTGGTGGCGGCGGCGTAGCTGCCGCTGCCGCCCTGGATGGCGCCCGACATGACGTCGGTCCACATCGGCGCCTCGCCGCGATAATGGACGGCCTCCATCTTCAGCCCGTAGTGACGGTTCAATGCCTCGACGGCGACATGGCTGTACGAGCCCGCGCCATAGGTGCCGAGGCTGACCTTGTTGTTGCGGGCATATTCGACGAATTCCTTGAGGTTCCTGGCCGGCACGTTCTTGTTGACGATCAGCGGCAGGTGGCCGGCGTCCATCCACGAGATCAGGGCGAAGTCCTTGTCGGGGTCGTAGGGCAGCTTCTTGAACAACACCTTGTTCATGATCATCGTGGTCGAGATCGTCCACATCAGCGTGTAGCCGTCGGGCGCCGCGTTCTTCACCTGCTCGGCGGCGATGGCGCCGCTGGCACCGGCCTTGTTCTCGACCGATACAGGCTGGCCGGTCTTCTGCGAGATGAAGTCGCCATAGGCGCGGGCGAAGGTGTCGGTAAGGCCGCCGGCCGGATAGCCGACGATGATGCGGATGGGTTTGCTCGGCCAACTGTCCTTGGTGGCCTGGGCAAAAGCGGACACGGATAGCGTGCTGGCCGCGACGGCGGCGGATCCAACGCGCAGCATATCGCGCCGTGACGGACGAACGGTCATTTCTTCCTCCCTGCGGCGCGGCCTCTGTTGCAGTGACGGTCTATGCCGTTTGGGTCGCGCCAGACTTCAGCATGGCTGCGATTGAGGCAGGCGTAAAGGCGGCTTCAGGGCGGATGTGTGGCAATCGCTACTGCGGCTCGATGTTCAGGCTCTTGATGACCTCGATCGAGACCGGTCCTTCCTCGTCGAGGACCTTCCTGAAGTAGGCGGCGTCCTGCGCTGCTTCGTCGATGCCGAACTGGTCGAGGATCTTCTGCACGCGTTCGGTCTTGCCGCCCTCGACCATCAGGGCAGAGAGCTTCTGCACGATCTCGTTCGGTGTGCCGGCGGGTGCGGCACAGCCGACCCAGCCGCGCACCTGGAAGGCCCTGTCCTTCAGTCCCTGCTCGAAGAAGGTGGGCACGTCGGGCATCTTCTTCATGCGCTTCAGCGTCGGCACCGCGACCATGCGCGCGTTGCCAGTCTGCAGGGTGGGCAGCGACGAGGCGTAGCTGCCCGAGGCGCCCTGCACCGCGCCCGACATCACGTCCGGCCACATCGCGCCTTCGCCGCGGTAATGCACCGCCTCGATGTTGAAGCCGTGGTTCTTGTTCAGCGTCTCGATCACGATATGGGCGTAGGAGCCGATGCCGTAGGTCGCAAACGAGACCTTGCGGCCCTTCGCCCAGGCGGCGAGCTCGGCCATGTTGGTGGCCGGCACGTCCTTGTGCACCACCGTCGGCAGGTGGCCGGTGTCGTGCCACGACACCAGCACGAAATCCTTGTCGGGGTCGTAAGGCAGCTTTTTGAACAGGACCTTGTTCTGCACCATCGTCGTCGAGTTGGTGAACATCAGCGTGTAGCCGTCGGGCGCCGACTGCTTCACCAGCTCGGCGCCGATCGCGCCTGCGGCACCGGTCTTGTTCTCGACCACGACCGGCTGGCCGACCTTGGACGAGATGTACTCGCCGTAGGCACGGGCAAAGATGTCGGTCAGGCCGCCCGGCGGGTAGGTGCAGACGATCTTGATCGTCCTGCTCGGCCAGGCCTGGGCGATGGCGGGCGCCGGCAGCACAGCCGCTGCCGCGCCGATGCGCAAAAGATTACGCCGAACGATCATGGACGCCTCTCCCTCATGAGGCGCCCCTATTGATTTTGGCGGCAGTCTCAAGCCGTCTTGGTCGCGCCCGATTTCAGCATGGCGTCGATTTCGCCGGCCGTAAAGCCGGCCTCCTTGAGAACCTCGACGCTGTGCTCGCCCAGCCGGGGCTGCAGGCGCGTCACCTCGGGCTTGGTCTTGCTGAAGCGCGGCGGAATGTCAGGCATGCGCAGCCGGCCTTCGGTCGGATGATCGACTTCCTTCCAGAAACCGGTGGCCTCGAGCTGCGGATCGACGAACAGGTCGTCGAGGGTGTTGACCGGACCGTGCGGCACGTTCGACTTGCCCAGCAGCGCCACCCATTCGGCATTGGTGCGCGTGGCGCAGATCTCGGCCAGCGTCGAATAGTAGTGCTCGACATTCTTGAGGCGATTGGCGAGCGAGGTGAAGCGCGGATCGGCGGCGAGCTCGGGCCGGCCGATCAGGCCGCAGAACTCCTTCCAGTGACCGTCGGTGTAGGGCAGCAGCGCGAAGTAGCCGTCCTTCGACGGATAGGGACGGCGCTCCTTGTTGAGCACGCGCTTGTAGCCCGCCGTTTCCAGCGCCGGCCGGAAGGTCTCGCCGTAGAGATGCTCGACCATGACGAACGAAACCAGCGTCTCGAACATCGGCACTTCGACAGCCTGGCCGAGGCCCGTCTTCTCGCGGGCATAGAGAGCCGCCAGCAAGGCGGAGACGACGCCGTTGGAACTCGTCTTGTCGGCCACGATGGTCGGCAGGAAGCGCGGCTGGCCTGCCACCACGCTCTGCAGCGCCGCGAGCCCGGAGCCCGCCTGGATGATGTCGTCGTAGGCGGCCTTCGGGCCCATCGGGCCAGCGGCGCGGTAGCCGTAGGTCGCGAGATAGACCAGGCGCGGGTTGATCTTCTCGAAGGCTTCGTATTCGACGCCGAGCCGCCTGGCCGGGTCGGGCCTGTAGTTGTGCATCAGCACGTCGGCGGTCTCGGCCAGCTTGAACAGCGCCTTGCGGCCGGAGTCCTGCTTGAGGTCGAGCACGATCGAACGCTTGGAACGATTGCAGCCGAGATAGAAGGCGGCCATGCCGGGATTGCGCGCCGGTCCGAGCTGGCGGGTCGTGTCGCCCTCGGGCGGCTCGATCTTGATCACGTCGGCGCCGAGATCGCCCAACTGTTGCGCGGCCCACGGTCCCAGCACCACCGTCGTGCAATCGAGAATCCTGACGCCGGCCAACGGACCCGCCATCGCTGCTTCCTCCCCTGATTTCCCTCCGACTACCACAGCTTGGTCACGGGCCGCTGGGAAACTTGCCGATATACAGGGTCGTTGATCTTCATAGCCGCCATAAGCCAGACGCAAGGTTTGGGCGTGCCGGTGTTTCCGTGTCCACAGGAGGCTGCAATGCGCAACGTCCCGAACAAGTTCTCACTGGGGCTGAGTGGCCGAGGCATTCTTTCGGCTTTGGTGGCCGGCGCGGCCTTGGTGGGCGCAGCGGCCGGTGCGGAGGCAGGCGAGGGCAACGGCAAGAAGCATCACCACCATCACCACCCCTATTACGCCCCCGGCTACGTCGCGGTACCGCCGGGGCATGTCCACTATTATGCGCCCAGGCCCATCGTCTATGCGCCGCGGCCGGTGGTCGTCTACCCTGAGCCAGTCATGTACGGACCGGTCTACCCAGCCTACGGTCCGTCGGGCGGCAGCGTAAACCTCGGCATCAGCCTGCCGCTGCGCTAGGCAAGCAACGCCACCGCGTTTGCGGATGGCGGCTGCAGGCGACGGTTGACGCGCGCGCCCAAATCGGGGAAGTTCGCGCCATCATGCTGCGACTGACGACGCTTCGACTTATTGGCTGATCCGCCGCCCCGGTCCTCCGGGGCCCTTGCGGATCGCTTGTCGTTCGTCTCATTTCCCCCACAAAGTCGCCGCCACCCTTTCCGTTTCATCGCAGTGTTCGCTTAGAGCCGTATGGCCGTGCGCGGCGCGAGGAGTTCGTCATGTCACCCCAGAATTCACCCCAGAAACCGATGATGCCGACCGCGGGCGAAAAATACGTCGCCTACAAGCCCGTGCCGCTGCCCGACCGGAAGTGGCCCAACGCGGTCATCACAAAGCCGCCGATCTGGTGCGCCGTCGACCTGCGCGACGGCAACCAGGCGCTGATCGAGCCGATGGATTCGGACCGCAAGACGCGGATGTTCAAGCTCCTCGTCCAGATGGGCTTCAAGGAGATCGAGGTCGGCTTTCCGGCCGCGTCCGAGACCGACTTCGAGTTCGTGCGCGAGCTGATCGAGCAGAAGATGATCCCGGACGACGTCACCATCCAGGTGCTGACGCAGAGCCGGCCCGAGCTGATCGAGCGCACGTTCGAGGCCTGCCGCGGCGCCAAGCGCGCCATCGTTCATCTCTACAATTCGACCTCGACCCTGCAGCGACGAGTCGTGTTCGGCCTCGACTACAGCGGCATCATCGACATCGCCGTGTCGGGCGCCAAGCTGGTCAAGCAGCTGGCCGACGCCGATCCCGCGACCGAATGGGTGTTCGAGTATTCGCCGGAAAGCTTCACCGGCACCGAGCTCGAGTTCGCGCGCGACATCTGCGCCGCGGTGGGCGACGTCTACAAGCCGACGCCCGAGAAGAAGATGATCATCAACCTGCCGGCGACGGTCGAGATGGCCTCGGCCAACATCTACGCCGACCAGATCGAATGGTGCCATCGCAACTTCAAGTACCGGGATTCGATGATCCTGAGCCTCCATCCGCACAACGACCGCGGCACCGGCGTGGCGGCTGCGGAGCTCGGCTACATGGCCGGCGCCGACCGCATCGAGGGCTGCCTGTTCGGCAACGGCGAGCGCACCGGCAACGTCGATCTCGTGACGCTGGGCTTGAACATGTTCACCCAGGGCGTCGATCCCGAGATCGACTATTCCAACATCAACGAGATTCGCCAGACGGTCGAATACTGCAACCAATTGCCTGTCCATCCGCGCCATCCTTACGGCGGCGACCTGGTGTTCACCGCCTTCTCGGGCTCGCACCAGGATGCGATCAACAAGGGCTTCAAGGCGCTGCAGTCCTCGAACAGCAAGGTCTGGGAAGTCCCCTACCTGCCGATCGATCCGGCCGATCTCGGCCGCAGCTACGAGGCGATCATCCGGATCAACAGCCAGTCGGGCAAAGGCGGCATCGCCTACATCCTGAAAAGCGACTACGGCATCGACATGCCGCGCCTCCTCCAGGTCGAATTCTCCAAGGTGATCCAGCAGATCGCCGACGAGACCGGCAAGGAGATCCAGCCGGCGCTGATCTGGGACACTTTCCGCAAGGAGTATCTCGAGAACACCAGGCCGGTCGATTTCATCAGCCACACCACCGTGCCCGAGCCCGGCCACCCCGACGTGCGTCTTCTCGATGCCAAGGTGACGTTCAACGGCCAGGCGACCACGATCAGCGGCCGGGGCAACGGGCCGATCGCCGGATACGTCGATGCGCTCGCGAAGAACTGCGGCGTGAAGCTCAAGGTGCGCGACTATCACCAGCACGCCGCCGGCGCCGGCTCCGACGCCACCGCCGTGAGCTACATCGAGGCCGAGACTGCCGACGGACGCGTGCTGTGGGGTGTCGGCATGGACGCCAACATCGTCACCGCGTCGCTCAAGGCGGTATCGTGTGCGGCCAATCGCGCGGTGGCGGCCAACGGGGCCGCCAAATAGCGGTACCCCGCTGCTGGAGCGGACGCTAGCATTCTGACGCGCGGGAACGCCCCCCGCGTCACATGCCAGCAGCAGTTTTCCCAGGAGCAGCTTTCAATGTCCCGCTTCGCCCTTGCCAAGCCCGTCCTCATCCTCGCCGCCGGAATCGCCATCGGCGCCGCCGGCAACGCCTTCGTGGCGACGGCGCAGCAACCCAACATGCAGGCGGCCCTCGGTTCCCTGCAGACCGCGCGCGGGGAATTGATCGCCTCCCGGCCGAACAAGGGCGGACATCGCGAGGCGGCGATCAGCTTGGTCGACCAGGCCATCTACCAGACCCAGCTCGGCATAAGCTACGCTGGCGACTAGGCCCGCAACCGGGACGCCTCTTCTTTTCGTACTGTCTCGACGACACGACCCGTTAGCGCGTAAAACGGCGGTCATGGCCAAAGCAAAGAAATCCGCTTCCCCGAAGACCGCCCCCGACGCCAACCTTCTCGCCGACCTGCTGAAATGGGCGAAGGCCGCCGGCGCCGACTCGGCCGACGCTCTCTACGTCCACGGCGAATCGATCTCGGTCGCCCAGCGGCTGGGCCGGCGCGAGAAACTCGAAAGCAGCGAGGGCCGGGACCTCGGCCTCCGCGTATTCGTGGGCAAGCGCCAGGCGTTCGTCTCCTCGACCGATTTCGCCTCCGCCGCGCTCAAGATACTGGCCCAGCGCGCCGTCGACATGGCGCGTGCCGTGCCGGAGGATCCGGTCTGCGGCATCGCGCCGGAAGAGCTGCTGACCCGCGCGTGGCCCGATCTCGATCTCGACGACAGGGGCCGGCCTTCCGCCAAAAAGCTGCTCGGCCTTGTCGCCGAGGCCGAAGACGCCGCCCGGGCGGTCAAGGGCGTCACCAATTCCGAAGGCGCCGAGGCGGGCTGGGGCCGTTCCTCGGTCATGCTGGCCGCCAGCAACGGCTTTTCCGGTGGTTATAGCCGTGGCGGCTGGTCGCTCTCCTGCGCGGTGGTGGGCGGCGAAGGCACCGGCATGGAGCGCGACTACGAATGGACGAGCGCGGTCCACTTCGACGACCTGATGTCGCCGGCGCGCGTGGGCCGCAACGCCGGCAAGTTCGCCGTGCGCCGGCTCAATCCGCGCAAGGCGCAGAGCGCGCGCGTTCCCGTGGTCTACGACCGCCGCGTGGCGGGCGGGCTGATCGGCCATCTGTCGAGCGCCATCAACGGCCGCGCCGTGGCGCGCGGCACGTCGTTCCTGAAAGACAAGATGGGCGCCAAGATCTTCGCCGACGGCATCCGCATCCTCGACAATCCGTTGCGCAAGCGTGGGCTGGGCAGCCGGCCGTTCGACGCCGAGGGCCTGGCGACCAAGCGTCTGGCCGTGATCGACGACGGCGTGCTCACGACCTGGCTGCTCGACCTCGCCGCCGCGCGGCAGCTCAACCTCAAGCCGACCGGCCATGCCTCGCGCGGCGTCTCCGGCCCACCCTCGCCCAGCACCTCGAACTTCTATCTCGAGAAGGGCGATCTCTCGGTCGATGAGCTGATCGGCGACATCAAGAGCGGCCTTTTCATCACCGACCTGATCGGTTTCGGCATCAACGGCGTCACCGGCGACTACAGCCGCGGCGCCTCGGGGTTCTGGATCGAGAAGGGCAAGCTCGCCTGGCCGGTGAGCGGAATCACGGTGGCTGGCAACCTCAAGGACATGTTCCTCAACATGACGCCGGCCAGCGACCTGCAATTCAAGGGCGCGACCAACGCGCCGACGGTGAGAATTGAGGGGCTGACCGTCGCCGGCTCGTGATAATCTCCGGGACATGAACCCCCTGTCAAAAATCGCGATCCTCGCCGCAACGACGGCGCTCCTGGCTGGTCCGGCTTTCGCCCCCGCATTTGCTCAAGGGGGCAGCGATTTCCGCGACTGCCTGCAGAACATCAAGGCCGAGGCGATGCGCCAAGGCGTGCCCGCCGCCACCGCCGACAAGGCCTTCCAGGGCCTGACACCCGACCAGAAGGTGATCGACCTCGACGGGCGCCAGCCGGAATTCTCGCTGACCTACGCCAAGTACGTCGGCGGCACAGTGTCGGCCGACCGCATCGCCAAGGGCCAGCAGAAGATGGCTCAGCACCGCGTCCTCCTCGACGCGTTGCAGGCCGAATATGGCGTGCCGCCGCAATACATCATGGCCTTCTGGGGAGTCGAGACCAACTACGGCACCTACATGGGCGACTTCCGCGTCGTGCGCTCTGTCGCGACGCTTGCCTGCATGACCAAGCGCACCGCCTTCTTCTCGAACGAGGCCGTGCAGGCGTTGCGCATCCTCGACATGAACCACATGACCAGCGAGCAGATGCGCGGCTCGTGGGCCGGCGCCATGGGCAACATGCAGTTCATGCCGTCGACCTTCACCAAATGGGCGGTCGACCGTGACGGCAACGGCCGCATCGACATCTGGACCAGCCTGCCCGACGCCTTCGCCTCGGCGTCGAACTTCCTGCGCGGCATCGGCTTCAAGCCCGGCCTGCCGTCGAGCGAGGAAGTGCTGCTGCCCAAGGGCTTCCCCCTCGACCAGGCCGACACCACGGTCGAGAAGCCGGTGAAGGCCTGGGCCGCGATGGGCGTCAAGAAAATCGGCGGCGGCGCCCTGCCGGCGTCCGACGAACCCGCGCAGATCCTCCTGCCGGCCGGCTTCCGCGGCCCCGCCTTCATCCTCTATCCCAACTTCAAGGCGGTGATGAGCTGGAACCGGTCGACGCTCTACGCGCTGTCGGTCGGCATCCTTGCCCGCCAGATCGCGGGCGGCCCCGGCGTCCAGCAGGCTGCGCCCGACGATGACCAGCCGCTGTCGCGCGACACCGTGATCGACATCCAGAACCGGCTGGCCCGGCTTGGCCTCTACAAGGACGACGCCGACGGCCTGCTCGGCCCCAAGACACGCTCGGCGCTCCGCCTGTTCCAGCAGCAGCAGAGCCTGCCCGCCGACGGTCATCCGTCGGGCGAGTCAGTGCGACGACTGCAGGCCCGCTAGCGCAGAAAACGCCAGCTCCCCGCACGCCGGAGAGCCGATATCCTGATCGCGTGTCACACGCGACATGTCACACCAAGTTGTGACATTTTCTGTGACACGCACTTGCCCAGAGTCCGGGCCGAGCCCGGAATCACGGGCTTTTTACGACGTCGTTTCTTCTTCTCGTGTCACAGCCCGGCGCGCCTGTGACAGGCGGCGCCATGTCCATTCCGACGTGTGTCATGCCGATGTTATCGGTGCTCGGTTGGGACGGGTTTTAAACCGGACTCAGTCGGCCTGGCGTGACGTACCATCCAAGGCAAGCTCCACCCTCCGCTCAAGTGTCGACTATGAGACGTGTCAAACCCGCGGCATGCGTGGGCGGGCCTTGCTTATGTAGTCGATCTGGCGCGGTCCAACCGCCAGCCTGCCTGAAGGCATAGCCTTTTCCGGCTGAACCTGCAACTTTATACCTTTCACATTCGCGTGAGCTAATGCTGGCAGTGACTGCACTTGCCCTAGGCCGGCCTCAACAGCCGCACGGCGCCGGTCGCGAGTGCGATCGACACCGGTAGGGTGAGCGCGTCGTCGCCGTCGATCTGGACCGGCTGGCGACGGACCTCGCCGGCCCTGCTCAGCACCGAGACGCGGATATCCCGCCCGGCGATGACACGGTAGCCCGCCGTGCGCGGCAGCCGCCCGAGCAGCAGGGCGAGACCAAAACGCAAGGTCTGCGAGCGCCCCCAGCGTCCGAACAGGCAGACATGCAGCAGCGGCTCGCCCAGTGCCGCGTCGGGCGCCACGACATAGGGCCCGGCGTAGTGCCGGCCGTGGGTCACGATCACCGAGGCCGCCTCGTGCCGCACGCCGTCGATTTCGACGGCGTAGCGCACCGGGCGATATCTGCGTGCCTCGACCAGTGAACGCCAGACGTAGGCCGCTCGGCCGAGGCGACGTTTCAGCGGGGCGCTGACGCCGGCCACGACCTTGGCGTCGAAGCCGGCGCCGGCCATCAGGGAGAACTGTCGGGTTCGCCCCTCTCCACCCCCCGCGCTGGTCGCCTCACCCGGCTGCATCAGGATTTCACGGCCGGCCGTCAGGGTTTGCGCCACAGCGGCGGCCGAAAAACCCAGGCCGAGCTCGTGCGCCAGCACATTGGCGGTGCCCAGCGGCACGATCCCCAGTGCCGGCCCTGCACTGCCGCGATGCGCGAGCCCATTCACGACCTCGTTGATGGTGCCGTCGCCGCCGGCCACGGCGATCACGGCATAGCGGGCGGCGTCGCAGGTCTCGGCTAATCGCCGCGCGTCGCCGACGGCGGCGGTCTCCACCAGGTCGACGGTCCAGCCGAGATCGCGCACGCGGCGGACCACGCCATCGACCAGCCCGCGGCGGCGGCGGCCGGCGATTGGATTGAGAATGAGCAGGACGGCTCGATCCGAGGCGAATGTCATCTAACTGTCACAACCGGTTCACGGCCACGCAACGGCCTCCATACACAATCTGCTGCGTGTCGTGCAATCGCGCCCGACAGATTTAGTACCGGTCCGACCTTATCCACATGACCGTGCCCTCATGAGCGTCATCGAGCGTCACCCGCCCGCCCGCCATCGCGCCATCTTCCTGTCCGACATCCATCTCGGGACACGCGGATGCCAGGCCGAACTGTTGCTCGACTTCCTCAAGAAGAACGAGAGCGAGCACCTGTTCCTGGTCGGCGACATCGTCGACGGCTGGCGCCTGAAGCGCTGGTGGTACTGGCCGCGGAGCCACAACGACGTGGTCCAGAAGATCATGCGCAAGGCGCGCAAGGGCACCAACGTGGTCTACATCCCCGGCAACCACGACGAGGCGGCGCGGCAATACTGCCAGCTCACCTTCGGCGACGTGCGGGTCGAGGACGAGGTAATCTACGAGACGCCGGAAGGCCGCAAGCTGCTGATCATCCACGGCGACCAGTTCGACGGCATCGTGCGCTACGCGCGCTGGCTCGCCATCCTGGGCGACTGGGCTTATGGCGGGGCGCTGCGCCTCAACACCTGGTTCAACTGGGGCCGGCGCCGGCTCGGCCTGCCCTACTGGTCGCTGTCGGCGTTCCTGAAGCACAAGGTCAAGAACGCCGTCCAGTTCATCAACGACTTCGAGCACGCCGTCGCGGGCGAAGCGCGCCGGCGCGGCGTCGATGGCGTGGTCTGCGGCCACATCCACCATGCCGAGATCCGCGACATCGACGGCATCCTCTACTGCAACGACGGCGACTGGGTCGAGAGCTGCACCGCGCTGGTCGAGGATTTCGACGGCCGGCTGCGCATCGTGCGCTGGGCCGAGGAACATGCCCGCGAGACCTCGCGGCTGCCGGCACGGCTCGAGCCGGTGCGGCTGGCAGCGGAGTAGGCCGGCTTGCGCATCGCCATCATCTCCGATGCCTGGCGCCCGCAGATCAACGGCGTCGTCCGCACCATCGAGACCGTATCGCAGCTTCTGAGTGCCCAGGGCCACGACGTCGAGGTCTTCGGCCCCGATCGTTTCCATACGCTGCCCTGCCCGACCTATCCCGAGATTCGCCTGTCGCTGTTCCCCTCGGGGCGCCTCAGCCACATGCTGAAGCTGTTTGCGCCGGACGCGATCCATCTCGTGACCGAAGGCCCACTGGGCTGGGCCGCCCGCGCCTTCTGTCGCAAGCACGGCATTCCCTTCACCTCGGCCTATCACACGCGCTTTCCCGAATACGTGCATGCCCGCATCCGCCTGCCGATCTCGTGGAGCTACGCCTTCGTGCGGCGCTTCCATGCACCGTCTTCCGGCGTGCTGGTGGTGGCGCAGTCGATCCGCGACGAGCTCTCGGCGCAGGGCTTCCGCAACCTCGTGCCGTGGTCGCGCGGCGTCGACATCGCCGCCTTCAAGCCGCGTCCGCGCGAGGCTTATGAGGGTGAACGCCCGATCTGGCTGTATGCCGGCCGGGTCGCCATCGAGAAAAACATCAAGGCCTTCCTCGAAACAGACCTGCCCGGCACCAAGTGGGTAGTCGGCGGTGGCCCGCAGCTCGCCGAGCTCAAGCGCCACTACAAAGACATTCAATTCTTCGGCTCCGTCGACACCGAGGAGTTGTCGATGCGCTACGCCCAGGCCGACTGCTTCGTCTTCCCCAGCCGCACCGACACCTTCGGCCTGGTCATGGTGGAGGCGCTGGCCTCGGGCCTGCCGGTGGCGGGCTATCCCGTGCCCGGCCCGCTCGATATCGTGACCGTGCCCGGCGTGGGCGCGATCGACGAGGATCTGCGCGCGGCCTGCCTCGCCGCCGTGACCGGAGATCCCGCCGCCTGCCGGCGTCATGCCGAGAATTTCACCTGGGAAAAATGCGCAGCGCAGTTCCTGGCCGCCCTGCAGCCGATCCCGCGCGGCGTCTGGCAACCGCACAAGCGGCGCACCGTGCCCGATGCCGCGGCTTCGTGAGACGGCGCTGCCGCCGCTTTTGGGAGCCACAACGATGAGCGCGCGGGGGGG
>JAQSDW010000069.1:29136-43710 GCA_029946105.1 Reyranella sp.
CCCCCCCCCCCCCCCCCCGCGCTCATGGTCATCGGCAAGCGGGAACTCATGAGGAGGACGCGCCCGGGTGGCGATCCTCACGGCAGGCGCATGAGCGCCCGGCCCATCTGGAGGACGGTGCCTTCCCGGATGTCGCGGCAAAGCCTGAAACCCTTGGGCGCAAACATGATGATCGTCGAGCCATGTTCGAACCAGCCGAGCTCCTCGCCCTTGCGAACCGGCGCGCTGCAGCCGATCTCCGCGGCACCGCGGTAGTTCATGTTCATCGTGACGTCGAGGAAGTGCAGGCGAATGCTGGCGACGAGGATCGCCGCGACCGGCACCAGGGTCACGAGATGACCGGACCGGCGCAGCCGTGTGCGGATCACCGCGCGCTCGTTCTTGCAGAAAAGCTCTTCGACGCGCCGCAGCGCGATCGGATTGACGTTCCAGGTATCGCCCGAAATGTAGGTCACGTGCTCGATCGTGCCGTCGTGCGGCGCATGGAAGCGGTGATACATGCTCGAGGTCAGGCGGAGCGTGACGTAGCAGCCGTCGCGGTAGGCATCGACCAGCTCAGGGTCATACAGCAGGTCGCGCAGCGCATAGGGAAAGCCCTTGGCCTGCAGCAGCTCGATGCCGTCGATGGCGCCGCAGGCGCCGACGATCCCGTCGCACGGGCTCGTCAACATCTGCGGATCGGCGTCGATGCGCCGCGCACCTGGCTTCAGCTCGCGGGTAAAGCAGGCGTGCAGGCTCTTGAAGCTCTGCTGCCTGGCGTCGGCGAGATCGAGATCGGCGAACAGGCGCCAGACCGCGATCGACACCCGCGTCACGAACGGATTCTCGATCTGGCTGAACCAGCCGAGGAAGCGTGTCGCCAACCGGCGCGGAATGCGATTGGTCAGCAGGAAGTTGATGTCTTCGTGCTGCAGCACCTTCGCGAGTTCGGAACGAATCGTCATTCGACAGACAAGGGGGCTAGGGAGAACCGATGACCATCGACTTGAGCATTTCGACCGTACTTGGTCTGGTCTTTGCCATCGGGTTGCTCGTGCTGCTGGCCGCCAAAGCGAGCGCACGGCTCGCCCTGTCGCGCGCCAAGCACCGTTCGCTGGGCGGCCATTCGCGACTGTCGCGCCGCATCGCCGCCCTGGTACCGGGCTACAGCTTCGACGATGCAAGTTTCTTCAGCGCCGACGATGCCTCGTCCGAGATCGCGGGCCGTCGGCGCGCCGAATTCGAGCGGCTCTCGCGCCTGTTCCGGACGAGATACAAGCGCACGCTGGCGCAGACAGCGGAAGCGGCGCGCCATATCTCCGACCTGCAGTTCACCGAGAGCTATCGCGTGCCGTTCCAGTTCAGCCGGTTGGCTAGGGCGAGCTTTCCGATGGGCTCGTTTCTCGTCGCGTCGGCGGGCGTCAAGGTCACCGACCTCGACGGCAACGCCTGCTACGACCTCGCCGGCTCCTACGGCGTCAACCTTCTCGGCTACGACTTCTACAAGGCCTGCCTCGACCGCGGCGCCACGCGCGTGAACGAGCTCGGCCCTGTGCTGGGCGCCTATCCGTCGCTGGTCGCCGACAATGTCGCCCGCCTGGTACACATCTCCGGCAAAGACGAAGTCTCGTTCCACATGTCGGGAACGGAGGCCGTCATGCAGGCCGTCCGCCTCGCGCGCTACCACACGGGACGCTCCCATCTCGTCCGCTTCTGCGGCGCCTATCACGGCTGGTGGGGCGACGTTCAGCCCGGCGTCGGCAACCCGGTTCCGGCGCACGACACCTACACGCTCGCGGACATGTCGGAGGCGACCCTCAAGGTACTGCGTAGCCGCAACGACATCGCCTGCGTGCTCGTCAATCCGTCGCAGGCGCTCTACCCCAACCAAAGTGCACCAGCCGACTCGACCCTGATCCACAGCCGGCCGGATGCCGGCGTCGGCCGCGCGGCATACGCCCAGTGGCTGAAGGAGCTGCGCGCGGTCTGCCGCGAGCGCGGCATCGTGCTGATCTTCGACGAAGTCTTCGTCGGCTTCCGTTTGGCTCTGGGCGGCGCCCAGGAATGTTTCGGCGTCGAGGCCGATCTCGTGACCTACGGCAAGACGGTAGGCGGCGGCCTGCCGGTCGGTGTCGTCTGCGGTCACCATCGCTACATGAAACGCTTCCGCGACGATCGCCCGGCCGACGTCTGCTTCGCCCGCGGCACGTTCAACTCCCATCCCTACGTGATGGCGGCGATGAACGAGTTCCTGCGCCATCTCGAGACGCCGCACATGCAGGCGCTCTACCGCGATCTCGACGCCACCTGGGACCGCCGCACCGCCGCGCTCAATCGCCGGCTCGCCGAACGCGGATTGCCGGTCGAGGTAACACACCTGTCCTCGATCTGGACGGTCTGCTACGCCCAGTCGTCGCGCTACAACTGGATGTTCCAGTATTACCTCAGGGCCGAGGGCCTCGCCTTGAGCTGGATCGGCACGGGCCGGCTGATCTTCAGCCTCAACTACACGGAGGCCGACTTCGACGCCGTGGCCGAGCGCTTCATCACCGCAGCCGAAGCGATGCGGCTCGGTGGCTGGTGGGAGGTCGGCGCCCTCGGCACCGACCGTGCGATCAAGCGGCGGATCCTGCGCGAGATGCTTGCCCACTACACCACCCGGTGGAAGCCAGGAAGCCATTCGCCCGACGGTGTCGCCGACGGCCGCCCCCTAGACGCCCACCTCCTAGACACCGGACTTTGAGACTTCGACAGGAATCGGCTCGACGATTTCCTCGTCGATGGCGTCGGAGATCTCCTCTGCGATCGCGTCGGCCCGCCGCTTGCCCGCCAGCAACTGGAGCGGGGCGCGGTGATAGAGCCTGATGTCGTGGAACGGGTCGGTGGCGATCTTGGTCACCCACACCAGGCCGGTCTGGAGATCCTGCAGGACGAAGAGTTGTACCGCGCGGAAAGCGATGCCGGACAGGCCAACCGCCAGCCACAGTTCGCCGACATGGCGAACGAGTTCGGCCGTATCGGCGTGAGGCGCGAAGGCGCCCAGCAGCGTCGGATCGATCACCAGCAGCAGCGGCGAGGCGGCCCAGACCGCCAGCAACACGAGCTTGCGCTTGATGTTGTAGCCGACCTTGATCTCTTCCTTGTAGTCGTCGGTGGCCTGGTTGACCTGGTCGTAGCCGCGCGGCTCGAAGAACAGGTGGCCGATCTGGCGGGTGGTCATGGCGACCAGCCAGCCGATCAGGGCCGCCATCGCCGGATCGGAGAAGGCCAGCACGTAGGCGACGAGGAAGCTCGTCGCGCTGACGAAATGCAGCGACTGGTTGACGAGGCTGTGATGATAGTAGCGATGATCGTCCCAGCGCTGCACTTTCAGCGCGTCCAAAAAGCCACTCATGTGGGTGCTTTCCTTGTTCGTGGAGGGGGCAGAGTCTCGTGTTTTCCTTGGGTCGACCACACCGTCTGCCTTTGTAACGCGCGCCCGTTACAATTGAGCGACGGGGTGCCACTGTGTTCACTTGTAGAGTCCCCGCTCCGCGCCGCTGTGACAGGCAGCACAGTTGGACTTCGTGACAACCTTCGGGTCCTTCCAGACCGAATCGGCGAAGTGGTGCTTGCGCAGGAAATCCGGATTCTCGGTGATGCGCTGCGGCGTACCGCCGGGGGCGACCCACTGCATGTACCTGGCGGCCCGTCCCTGGTTCACGACGTCGCCGGCATTCGCCGTGAGGTAGGCACGGATGATCGCGATCTTGTCGTCCGGCAGGCTGGCGTCCTCGCCGAAATGGTCGGCGAGGCTGCCCATCAGGTGGGTCCACGACCGTGCCGGCAGAAAGCCCGGCTGAAAGGCCATGTGACAGGTGCCGCATTCCTTCTGCACCGTGGCGTCTCGGACCGGCGGCATCCAGTCGTTTCCCGCAGAGGCCGGAGACGCGAGCAGCAGCAGGGCCGCGAGGAGCGCTAAAGTCGGCGTGAGCGGGCGCATGCTCACTGCCCCGCCATGAAGGTGATGTAGTTGCCCTTCTCGAACGGCGTGCAGTCGCGGCCCAGCACGCTCCGGCAATCGCGCGTGAACTGCTTCTCGACCGTGGCCGGGTCGGTGAAGCGCTTGGGATTGACGGAGACCGCCACCGGCTCGATCGGCCGGCCCGTCTTGGCATTCTGGCCGGGCACGCGGGGATCCGCCGTGTGGCAGGCGGTGCAGGACGCGGTGCGCGGATCGCCGCCGGTCCATTTCGTCCGGAACAGGGTCTCGCCGCGCTGGGCGGAGAAGGCCGGGGCACTCGGATCGGCGGCGCGCGACTTGGCGGCGTAGTCGGCGAGGATCGCATCGCGACGGGCATCGGTGGCAAGGACCGCCAGGGGCAATGCCGCGACGGCGACAGCCAGCATGAGGCGACGGATCATCGGGCGTTCTCCTTCGGAAGACTCGACTGGCGCATTCCAGCCAGCCAGGAGGCGACGCGAGCGACCCCCTTCTTGCCGGCGTACATCCAGGTAACGAAAGCGATATGGCCGAAGATCACCCACAGTGAGGCCTCGGAGATGGCTTCGTGCGGGTGTTCCATCCAGGCGGCGCCGTCGGCCACGGCGCCGGACAGAGCGGCGGGACCGACGACAGCCAGCAGCACGACGGCGAACCAGGCAAACAGCGGGGGCCGGCCCTTGCGCGACGACAGCCAGGCCCGCGTCACCTCGAGGTCCGGGCGAGGAAGGCGGAGCGGACTGCCCGCGGGGGCGAGCAGTCCGCCGGCGAGGCGTGCCACGATCGCCACCAGCACGGCGTAGCCCGCGAACTGGTGCATCGCGTAGATGTTCTCGTCGGCCGTCACGTAGGCGACCAGGTAGGAGCCGGCGAGCCAGGCATGCCATCCCTTCAGCAGCGCATGCTGGACCCTGGCGGAATTGAACACACCCATGACCCGCTCTCCGCTCAGTCGTCGTGATCGTGCTGCTTGTTCTGGCCCTTCTGACCTTCGGCATGGCGACCTTCGGCATGCCGCTCGGGCTTGGCCGCATGCTTGCGGCCTTCCCTGTCGCTGCGGGCGCCATCGGTGCCCGGCTGGAGATAGCCGTTGCCGGCCGGGGCGACCGGCCCATCGGCCTTGACTTGCGCGTAGACGGCGGCGGCGCCGCCGATCAGAATTGCCGCAACAAGTCCGTGGATCATCATTTTACCGAGCATCTCGTCCCTCCTTGGGTGTCGATGCCCGCGACAATAGGGAAGCCGTCCTGAACCAAGTCTGACGCGCCCGTTCATCCTGCGTTCAGCTTCGCCCTCCTAGGTTGGTGGCATGAGACTCCCGACCGCATTCCTGGCCGCCGTGCTGGCCGCCCCCCTGGCCGTCAGCGCCGCCGCGCCTGTGTCGGCGAGCGACCACGACCGCGCCCGTCGCGCCGTCGAGGAAGGCCGCATCCTGCCGCTGAGGGAGATTCTCGCGCGAGCCCAGGGCGCGTATCCCGGCCAGGTGATCGAGGCCGAACTCGAGGACGAGGGCGGCATCGTCGTCTATGAAATCAAGATGCTGACGGCGGACGGCCGGGTGACGAAGCTCTACTACAACGCGGCCACGGGCGAGCTGCTGAAGACCAAGGATCGGAGCGGCCGGCGATGAGACTCCTGATCGTCGAGGATGAGCCGGCGCTGGCGCTCCGCCTGCAGCAGGCGCTGGAGGCCGCGGGCTTCGTCGTCGACGTCGCCTACGACGGCGAGGAAGGCTGGCACCTCGGCGACACCGAACCCTACGACGCCATCGTGCTCGATCTCGGTCTGCCCAAGATCGACGGCGTCTCCGTCCTTCAACGCTGGCGCGAAGCCGGACGGACGACGCCCGTGCTAATTTTGACCGCGCGCGGCCGATGGTCGGAGAAGATGGCCGGCTTCAACGCCGGCGCCGACGACTACATGACCAAGCCCTTCGAAATCCAGGAAGTGGTCTATCGATTGCGCGCGCTGATCCGGCGCGCTTCCGGCCACGCCCAGCCCGAGTTGGTGTGCGGTCCGCTGCGGCTCGACACGAACGCCGCACGCGTCACGCTGGACGGCGCGCCCGTCCCGCTCACGGCGCAGGAGTTCAGGATCCTGTCCTACCTGATCCACCATCCCGGACGGGTCGTCGGCCGCACCGAGTTGATGGAGCACGTCTACGACCGTCACTTCGACAGCGATTCGAACGTGCTGGAAGTGCTGCTGGGGCGGATCCGACGAAAGGTGGGGAGCGAACTGATCCAGACCGTGCGCGGACAAGGCTACAGGCTCGCATCGCCGGAGCCCGGATGACGGACGCGGGCCATGCCGGGCGCCGGGCCACGTCCCTGTCGCTGCGCCTCGTCGCCGCCGCCGTCGTCTGGCTGACCCTGATGCTGGCGATCGGCGGCGTCGTGCTGGCGCTCGCCTTCCGCAGTACCGTCGAACAGGAGTTCACCCACCGGCTCGACGCCATCCTGAAGGCGATGATCGCCGCCACCGACATCGCCCCCGACGGGACGGTGACCGTCGTGCGCCCGCTGGGCGACCCGCGCTTCGATCAGGTCTTCTCGGGCTGGTACTGGGAGGTGACGGAGCCCGGCGGACGACAGATCCGCTCGCGCTCGCTGTGGGACAGCGTCATCGCGCCAGTCGACGGCGGCGGCGGTCTGCACACGCGCCGCATCGCGGGACCCAATGGCGAGCCTTTGCAGGTGGTCGAGCGCGACCTGGTGTTTCCCGGCGCCAAGGCGCCGGTCCATCTGCTGGTGGCAGGCGACCTGCGCGAGGTGAGCGACGGCGTACGCCGGTTCGACCTGCTGCTGGTGTCGGCGCTGGGACTGATGGGCGCCGGGATGGCGATCGCCGTGGTCATCCAGGTCCGATACGGCCTGCGCCCACTGCGCGCGATGGTGGCTGACCTGCAGGCGGTGCGCGACGGCACGCAGGCGCGGTTGTCGGGGCGCTATCCGCGCGAGGTCGCACCCCTCGCCGACGCCATGAACGGCGTGCTCGACAAGGATGCCGAACTGATCGAGCGCGCGCGCACCCATGTCGGCAACCTGGCGCATGGATTGAAGACGCCCCTCGCCGTCATCTCGGCCGAATCGGAAAGGCCGACCGACCGGAAGGTCCTGCCCGAGCAGGTACGCATCATGCGCCGCCTGATCGAGCATCACCTCGGGCGCGCCTCGGCGGTGGCCGGGGCGGGGCGAGCGCCCGGAGCGTCGGTACCGGTGCAGACCGTTGCCGAAAGCATCGCGGGCGCGCTCGCCCGCTCCTTGGTCGACCGCAAGCCGATCATCGACATCGACATACCGCCGGCCGTCTCCTTCCGCGGCCATCGCGAGGATCTTGAGGAGATGCTGGGCAATCTGATGGAGAATGCCTGCAAGTGGGCGGCAGGCCGGATCAGGGTTTCCGCTTTCGACACGAGCGGCGGCCTGCACCTGTCGATCGAAGACGACGGTCCCGGCCTGTCCCCCGAGCAAGCCACCGCCGCGGCGCAGCGGGGCGCGCGGCTCGACGAGAAGGCCGCCGGCTGGGGACTGGGACTGTCCATCGTTTCCGATCTCGTCCAGGTGAACGGGGGAGAGATGACGTTCTCACGCTCGAAACTCGGCGGGCTATGCGTGGAAATCCGCCTTCCCCATGGCTGACGGTTGAACTCGCGCGAGGCACCCCTACCTAGACTGACGAACCCGGAGGAGTCCCCATGCCAGCCCTCAACCATCTGATCGTTCCAGCCAAGGATAAGCATGCCTCGGCCAAGTTCCTGGCTGACATCCTGGGCGTACGGCCCGAACCGGAATGGGGCCATTTCGTGCCGGTGCGTACCAGCAACGGCGTGACGCTCGACTTCGTCGATTCCAAGGACGTGCGCACCCAGCACTATGCTTTCCTGGTCGACGATGCGGAGTTCGATGCCGGCTTCGGCAAAGTGAAGGCGCAGGGCGTTCCCTACTATGCGCACCCCGACAAGAGCGGCCCCGGCGAGATCAATCACTACTGGGGCGGCCGCGGAGTCTACTTCGAGGACCCCAACGGCCATCTGCTCGAACTGATCACCAAGCCCTACGGCGATCCGGCCGACCGGAACTGATCCCTAGATCAACAGGCGTCCGATCGCCCAGCCGAGTGCGGCGATGACGGCGGCGATGAACGCCAGCGGGATTACCGGGTGGATGTTGTTCAGCCGGCGGAAAAAATTGCACAGGAACCCGACGACGACCTGCGGCGGCGTGCTCGGGCTCTTGGAGTATTCCATCGCCGCTTTCACGACGTAGAACACGGTCGTGTTGGCCGCGAGCGTGGCCCGCCCGAGCAGGACGGCATTGCGGGGCGTGACCAGGTAGTTGCACTTGAGGAGGATGCGCTGGCGATCGGCGGGATTGTATTGGCCTTCGACCCAATGCAGCTCCCGATGAAAATCCAGCAGGCCGAAATCGTAGGTCGCAAAGGCCTTCTCGACCCTGGAGTCGTGGAACACGACCTTGTAGGTCGCATCGGACTGAAGGTAGATCAGCGCGCGCACGACCACGCTGGACGACAGGAAGCGCAGGTTGCCGTCGTAGTGCCGGTCGAAGAGACCCTGATCGCCGCCACGGTCCTTGTTGTAGTGGGACACGTAGAGTTCGTCGGTGCGCTTCATCGGCGTCATGACGCTGCCCGCGGGAACCTGGCTCGCGATCAGTGAGCGAATGAGCGGACCGTCGCGCAGGCGATCAACCTGTTCGATCACCGGGCCGGGCAAGGTGCGGACATAGACATGCTTGGACGACCGCTGCAGCAGGTCGTCGCGATAGCGATCCTCGATCCATCGAGTTAGACCATCGATCACCGCCCGATCGGAGCGGTCGTCGAACCGGCCGAGCGTCGCGGGAAAGTGCAGCGAAGCAGAGGCCTGTGGTTCGGATTTAACGCTTCCTCTGGCCCATCCCAACGTGCTGTTCATGAGGCTCTCCTTCCGACATAGCAGCGATAAAGCGCCCCGGCGCAGGCGACGGCAGCCCCCCCCAGTAGCGCGACCGACGCCGTCGCGGCCGTCCCTGATTCCAGGGCTGCGAAGGCCGCACCGAGCAGAACCGCTGCGAAGACGAGACCACCGCTGATCCGGACGGCACCGACGCGCGGCGTGCCCGCGAGTTCCATAACGAGCAACCCGACGTTCAGCGCGACATGCAGGCATGCCAGCGGCCACCAGCGTTCCGCGAACGCGGGATTGATCAGTGTGCCGCCGAAGGCCGCGACGTTTCCCAGGATCATCGGATGGGCCGTCAGCGAATAGGGAAAGGCGGTCATTCTCTTCGGCGGCAGGCCCGCCACCTCGTGACCGTAATAGGTTCGGTCGATGCCCAGGACGGCAGCGGCCCGGACGTTCAACAGGACGCCGCCGGCAATGACCGCGAGCGAGACGACGTCGAGTAGCTCGGCGAGATAGACCACCGCCAGGGCCGCGACCGAGACGGTCTTCATTGCGACGGCATCGCGCTTGAAGATGTCGAACCGAGCGCCAAAAGCGCAGGCGAGCCAATAGAGATAGTAGTGCCAGAAGCTCAGCAGATAGACCGCGAGCGACAGGCTTCGATCGAGACCGGCAACGAGCAGGGCCGACAGAACGAACAACGCGCAGGACAACGTCGAACCATTGCGGCCGACGAGGGCGCGGAACGAACTAGAACGCTCTGACAGGACGGACATTCATGGGAGCCGAAGGCTCAAGATCGGGACAACGATGCGGACACGTCACGCGATCATAACGCCCCACTGCGTCAGGCACGTTACCCGTTGGAGGGCCGCCTGCTCGGGCCGATCACCCAACCCTACGGAGGATCGGGCTAGATCAAGCTAGGCGGGCCAGGTCTCCGGCTCTCCCGCCTTGATCCAGGCCTGATAGTCGGCCTTGGTCTGATCGTTGGGCGGATAGACCCCGACGATGTCCCGGCCCTGGCCGATGCGGATGGCGACGAACTTCTCCAGCCGCTCCTGCTCGAAGGAATCGCGCGCCACCTCGTCGGCGATCGGGCGCGGCACGACGATGGCGCCGTCCTCGTCGGCCACGATCACGTCGCCGGGATAGACCGGCACGCCGCGGATGCCGACTGGGGTCTGCACTTCGATCGGGCGCAGGTTGGCCATGCTGGGCGGCGCGGCGGCGGCGGCGCAGTAGACCGGGAAGTCGAACTTGCCGATCACCGGCGTGTCGCGCATGGCGCCGTCGCTCAGCACGCCTGCGATGCCACGCGCCTTCAGCCTGAGCGCCAGGATGTCGCCCAGGGTGCCGGAGCGCGTGTTGCTCTCGGTGGCGATCACCAGCACGCACCCCGGCGGCGACTCCTCGATCGCCGTGCGCTGGGCGTTGGGCGGATCGTTGGGCGACGGCGGCTTGTCGAGATCCTCGCGGCTCGGGATATAGCGCAGGGTGAAGGCCGGCCCGACCAGCCGCGCCGCATTGGGATTGAGCGGCCTGATGCCGCTGATGGCACAATTGCGAAACCCGCGCTTCAGCATCTGCATCGAGACTGTGGCCGTGCTCGCATACAGGAAGTTCTTCATCGTCTCGGCCGACAGCGGCGCCATGGTCATTGTTTCCCCTTAAAGAAGCGAACCCTGATTGCCGCTGCCGCCCTCACGGCGGCGCGGGGCGACCGGCGCGGCAGACTTGGGCGCGCCTCCCGTGCTTTCCGTCACGCGGGCGCCGACTCTTCCATCGGCGAACTCGATGCTGATCGTCTGGCCGGTGCTGGTGCCAGCGGCGGCGAGCACAGGCTGGCCGTCCTGATCGCGCACCAGCGCGAAGCCGCGATTGAGCACCGAGTGGAAGGAATAGCTTTCGAGCAGCTTGCCCAGTTGATCGACGCGCTCGCCGCCACGCACCAGCAGGTCGCTGCCGTGGCGCTTGAGACGATCGCCATATTGATCGAGTCGTTCGGCCATGCGTTCGGCCTTCTGAAGCGTGTCCGCCTTAAAGCGCTCGACCGCCGACTTGAGCGCGCGACCTTCGCTCAGCAGCAACTGTTCCTTGGCATTGATCACAGACATCGGGCTGACCAACCGGGCCGCCGCCAGCTCGGCGCCGCGCCGCTCGACGAGCTGGCGGGTGGCCAGCGCCAGCCGCTCGCCGCTGACATCGAGCCGCTGCTGGCGCTCCTCGATCAGGCGGCGCGGATCGCCCAGGCCACGCGCGAGGCCCGCGAGTTCCGTCGCCCGCTCGCGCAGCAGGCGGGTCATGCCGCCGACCAGCCGTTTGGCGTAGTCCAGCGTCTCGGTCAGGAGGTCGGCGCGCACCGGCACCGCCATCTCGGCCGCCGCCGTCGGCGTCGGCGCGCGGCGGTCGGAGGCGAAATCGATCAGGGTGGTGTCGGTCTCGTGGCCGACGGCCGAGATCAGCGGGATGTCCGAGGCCGCGGCGGCACGGACCACGATCTCCTCGTTGAAGGCCCAGAGATCTTCGAGGCTGCCGCCACCGCGCGCCACGATCAGCACGTCGGGCCGCGGCACCTTTCCGCCAACCGTGAGCCTGTTGAAGCCGGCGATGGCGGCCGCCACTTCCGCCGCCGCCTTCTCGCCCTGGACCGCCACCGGCCACACCAGCACATGGCGCGGAAAGCGGTCGGCCAGGCGATGCAGGATATCACGGATCACGGCGCCCGAGGGCGAGGTCACCACGCCCACGACCTCGGGCAGGAACGGCAGCGCCCGCTTGCGCTCGGGATCGAACAGCCCCTCGGCCTGCAGCTTCTTGCGCCGGTCCTCCAGCAGTTTCAGCAGCGCGCCCTCGCCCGCCAGTTCGAGGCGGTCGACGATGATCTGGTAGCGCGAGGAGCCGGCATAGGTCGTGAGCTTGCCGGTGGCGATGACCTCGAGCCCCTCCTCGATCTTGATGCCAAGACGCGGGATCGTGCCCTTCCAGGCGACGCCGTCGATCACGGCATTCTCGTCCTTCAGGCGGAAATAGCAGTGGCCGGAACGCGGGAACGAGGGTTGGCTGATCTCGCCGCGCACCCGCACGCGCGGAAACGCCGTCTCGATCTCGCGTTTCAGCGCAAAGGAGAGCTCGGAAACCGAGAATTCCGGGACATTGCTGACGGCGCCGGCGGGAGCGTCCGGGGGATCGAGGTTATCCATGGGTGGCGGCAGCCTAGCCGCTTGTGCCCACGGCGCAAACTGTGGTCAAAGCCTCGCCATGCGAATCCTGGTGGTGGGCGGCGGCGGCCGCGAACATGCGCTGTGCTGGGCCATCTCGGCCTCGCCGCTGTGCACGAAGCTCTACTGCGCGCCCGGCAATGCCGGCATCGCCCAGGTCGCCGAGTGCATCGACGTCGGCGCCGAGGATATCCCCGGCCAGGTGGCCCTGGCCCAACGCCTGAACATCGATTTTGTCGTGATCGGCCCCGATGCGCCGCTGGTGGCGGGCATGGCCGACGGTTTCACCGCGGCGGGGCTGAAGGTGTTCGGGCCGTCCAAAGCCGCGGCCCAGCTCGAAGGCTCCAAGAGCTTCACCAAGGAGCTCTGCCGTCGCCACAATATCCCGACCGCGGCCTACGAACGCTTCACCGATCTCGACACGGCGATCGCCTACATCAAAACGCAGGGCGCGCCGATCGTGGTCAAGGCCGATGGCCTCGCCGCCGGCAAGGGCGTGATCGTGGCCGAGACGGTCGACCAGGCCGTCGACGCAGTGCGCGACATGCTGGCGGGCAACCGCTTTGGCGCGGCCGGCGCCTCGGTGGTGATCGAGGAGTTCATGGCCGGCGAAGAGGTGAGCCTGTTTGCGCTGAGCGACGGCGAGCACGTGCTGCCACTCGTCGCCGCGCAGGACCACAAGCGTGCCTTCGACGGCGACAAGGGGCCCAACACCGGCGGCATGGGCGCCTATTCGCCGGTGCCCCTCTTCGATCAGGCGATGTTCGAGCGGTCGATGCGCGAGATCATCCTGCCGACCGTGCGTGGCCTGGCGGCCGAAGGCGTGCCCTTCAAGGGCGTGCTCTATGCCGGGCTGATGATCGACGGCAATGGTCCGCGCCTCGTCGAATACAACTGCCGCTTCGGCGATCCCGAATGCCAGGTGCTGATGATGCGGCTGAAGTCCGACATCGTACCGGCACTGATCGCCTGCGCCGACGGCGGGCTAAACCATCTCGACCTGCGCTGGTCCGACCAGACGGCACTGACCGTCATCCTGGCGACCCAAGGCTATCCCGATGCCTACAAGAACGGCAGCGAGATCCGTGGCCTCGCCGAGGCGGGCAAGGTCGAGGGCGTGGAGATCTTCCACGCCGGAACGAAGGCCGACGGCGGCCGCATCCTGGCCAATGGCGGACGGGTGCTGAACGTCACCGCGATGGCGCCCACCGTCGAGGAGGCCCGCGCGCGCGCCTATCGCGCCGTCGACCTGATCGACTGGCCGGAGGGCTTTTGCCGGCGCGATATCGCATGGCGGGCAGTCGGCCGGAAGCCGTGACACCGTCCGGCGACCAAGGCTAGGGTCGCTCCATGCCCGACGCCATCACCGAGTCCCAACGCCTTCTCGCCCAACTGCGCTTTCCCTGCGGCGACGTGCCGGAGCCCGGCGACATCAGGAACGTCGCCCCCGGCATCTACTGGCTGCGCATGCCGCTGCCGTTCCAGCTCAACCACATCAACTTGTGGCTGGTCGAGGAGAAGGACGGCTGGACCATCGTCGACACCGGCATCAACACGCAGGATACGCGCGAACTCTGGGAGAAGATCTTCGCTACCAAGCTTTCCGGCAAACCTGTGACGCGCGTCATCGGCACGCACCTCCATCCCGACCATATCGGCCTCGCCGGCTGGCTCTGCGAAAAGTGGAACGCACCGCTCTGGATGACGCTGGGCGAGTACATGAGCGCGCAGGCCGCGCGCAACGATTTCGTCGAGAGCGAGGAGACGCGCGCCGCTCATGTGGCGCGCAACGGCGTGCCGCCGGACCGCATCGCCAACTTCCACCGCCACAAGGGTGGCTACGCCAAGGGCGTGGTGCCGCTGCCCACGACCTTCCAGCGCATGATCCATGCCCATCCCATCACCATCGGCGGCCATCGCTGGGACGTGATCGTGGGCCGCGGCCATGCCCCCGAGCATGCCTCGCTGTGGTGCCCCGAACTCAATGTCATGATCGCGGGCGACCAGGTGCTGCCCAAGATCAGCACCAATGTCGGCGTGTGGCCGAACGAGCCGCTGGCCGACGCGCTGACGTGGTTCCTGGACGGCTTCTCGCGCTTCCGCCGCCTGCCGGCCGACGCGCTCGTCTTGCCCTCGCACGGCTTTCCCTTCATCGGCCTGCACACGCGACTCGACCAGCTCGTGGCCCATCACGATGCCCGGCTGAACGACATCACCCATGCCATCGCCCAGCGCGGCCCAATCAACGGCAAAGAGGGGGGCGCCACGGGCTGGGACATGGTGCCGGTGCTGTTCCCGCGCCATCTCGACAACAACCAGATCGTCTTCGCCTTCGGCGAGACCCTGGCGCATCTCCATTGCCTGGAAACCCGCGCCCGTGTGAAGCGCGTCATGGTAGACGGCGTGCACCGCTTCGTCGCCCTGGTCGATGTCGACACCCTGCCCCCGGTTGACGATTCCGATGCCGACGTCATGGATATCGGCCA
>JAQSDW010000069.1:43810-44945 GCA_029946105.1 Reyranella sp.
GCGGGCGGCAAGGTCGAGGCGCTGCTGATCCGCGATCTCGGCCACGGCCACTGGCTTTCCTTCGCCCGTCCCACCAAGCGGCTGAAGCCGGGCGATCGCCTCGCCTTTGCCGGCGATCTCGGCGCCGCCGTCGCGGCCAAGAACGAAGACGGCTCGGTCGTGCTGGCTTTCGACAGGACCAGTCACGCGTTTCTCACAGCCCTCGAGCAAGGCGGCGCGGTACCTCTGCCGCCCTACATTCGCGGCGGCACCGCCGACGCGCGGGACCGGTCCGACTATCAAACCCTGTTCGCCAAGCATGACGGCTCCGTCGCCGCCCCCACCGCCGGGCTTCACTTCACGCCCGCCCTCATGGCGGCCCTCGCCGAAGCCGGCATCGCCACGTCGGGCGTCACGCTGCATGTCGGCGCCGGCACCTTCCAGCCGGTGCGGGTCGAGGATACCGATGCCCACATAATGCATGCCGAATGGGGCGAGGTGCCGGAGACGACGGCACAGGCCGTCGCGGCGACGCGGGCGGCGGGCGGACGGGTCGTCTCGATCGGCACGACGTCGCTCAGGCTGCTCGAAACGGTAGCGCGCCACCATGACGGAGCGATGAAGGCTTGGACCGGCGAGACCGACATCTTCATCACGCCGGGCTTCCGCTTCCGCGCCGTCGACCTGCTGCTGACCAATTTCCACCTGCCGCGCTCGACCCTCTTCATGCTGGTCTCAGCCTTCGCCGGACTGGAGCGCATGAAGGCTGCCTATGCGCACGCCGTACGCGAGCGATACCGCTTCTATTCCTATGGCGATTGTTGTCTGTTGCGGCGATGAGCCTTTCCTTCGATCTCCTGGGCTGCGACGGCCTGGCGCGGCGCGGCCGTATCGCCACCGCGCACGGCACGGTCGAGACGCCGGCCTTCATGCCGGTCGGCACCGCGGGCACGGTGAAGGCCATGCTGCCGCAATCCGTCGCCGATACAGGCGCCGAGATCGTGCTCGGCAACACCTTCCACCTGATGCTGCGGCCGGGTGCGGAGCGCGTGGCGGCGCTGGGCGGGCTGCACAGGTTCATGAACTGGCCGGGGCCGATCCTGACCGACTCGGGCGGCTTCCAGGTGATGTCGCTGAAGGAGCTGCGCAAGCTCGA
>JAQSDW010000069.1:45045-51740 GCA_029946105.1 Reyranella sp.
CTGCGCGAAGAGAGCGTGGCGGCGCTCACCGCCATCGGCTTCGACGGCTACGCGATCGGCGGCCTGGCCGTGGGCGAAGGCCAGGAGATGATGTTCGCCACCCTCGACACCACGGTGCCGATGCTGCCCGCCGACCGGCCGCGCTATCTGATGGGCGTCGGCCGCCCCGCCGACATCGTGGGCGCAGTGGCGCGCGGCATCGACATGTTCGACTGCGTGATGCCGACGCGGGCCGGGCGGACGGCACAGGGCTTCACGCGACGCGGCGAGCTCAACCTGCGCAACGCGCGCCATCGCGACGATCCACGGCCGATCGACGAGCGCTGCGCTTGCCCCGCCTGCCGCGACCACAGCCGCGCCTATTTGCATCACCTCATCCGCAGCGAGGAAATCCTGGGTTCGATGCTGCTCACGTGGCACAACCTGCACTACTATCAGGACATTATGCGCGGCCTGCGGGGCGCGATCGAAGGCGGCTCACTCGGCCACTGGATCGCCGCATTCACGCGTGAACAAGACCTGGGCGACATCCCACCCTTTTCAATTCCGAATCTGTAGCGGAGCGTAACGGATGCCGAACGAGGCGTTGATCGTGGTCGACATGCAGAACGATTTCTGCGAGGGCGGCGCGCTGGCCGTTCCCGGCGCCAACGGCATCCTGCCGCTGGTCAATCGTCTGATCGGCCGCCACGACCACGTGATCCTGACGCAGGACTGGCACCCGCCGGGCCATGCCTCGTTCGCCAGCAGCTGGGCCGGCGCCGAGCCTTTCAGCACGGCGAAGTTCCCCTACGGCCCGCAGACCCTGTGGCCGGACCACTGCGTGCAGGGCACGCCGGGGGCGGCGTTCCATCCCGGGCTCGAGGCCACCAAGGCGCATATCGTGATCCGCAAGGGCTTCCACACCGGCATCGATTCCTACTCGGCGTTCCGCGAGAACGACCGCATGACCCGCACCGGCCTCGACGGCTACCTGAAGGCCCGTGGCTTCACCAAGCTCACCATCTGCGGCCTGGCGCTCGACTACTGCGTCGCCTGGACCGCGATCGACGGCCGCCAGGCCGGCTTCGACATCGCCGTCGTGGTCGAGGCCACCGCCGCCATAGATCTCGACGGCAGCCGCCGGCGCATGCTCTCCGAGATGCGCCAGGGCGGCATCAACCTGAACGCGACGGCTTGATCGTTACGGCCTAGACACGCTCCAGCGCCAGCGCGATGCCCTGGCCGACGCCGATGCACATGGTGGCGAGCGCGCGCTTGCCGCCGGTGGTCTCGAGCTGGTTCAGCGCCGTGATCATGAGCCGCCCGCCCGAGGCGCCGAGCGGATGGCCGAGCGCAATGGCGCCGCCGTTGGGGTTCACGTTTTCCGCGTCGTCGGAGAGGCCGAGCTGGCGCAGCACGGCCAGCGCTTGCGCGGCAAAGGCCTCGTTGAGCTCGATGGTGTCGAAATCCTTGATGGTCATGCCGAGCTTGGCCAGCAGCTTCTGCGTCGCCGGCACCGGGCCGATGCCCATGACACGCGGCGGCACGCCCGCCGAAACAGTGCCCAGGATGCGCGCCCGCGGCGTCAGGCCGTTGGCCCGGGCCGCCGCCTCCGAGGCGATGATCATGGCGCAGGCGCCGTCGTTCAGGCCCGACGAATTGCCCGCCGTCACCGAGCCGCCCTCGCGGAAGGCCGCGGCGAGCTTGCTCAGCGTCTCCATCGTGGTGTCGCCGCGCGGATGCTCGTCCTTGTCGACGACGATCTCGGTCTTGCCCTTCTTGACGCAGACCTTGACGATCTCGCGCTCGAAGAAGCCGCGGTCCTGGGCGGCCTTGCAGCGGCGCTGGCTGCGGTAGGCGAAGGCATCCTGGTCGGTACGGCTGATCTGGTGCTCACCGGCTACGTTCTCGGCGGTCTGGCCCATCGGATCGACGCCGTAGGCTGCCTTCATGCGCGGATTGACAAAGCGCCAGCCCAGCACCGTGTCCTCGAGCTTCATCGAACGGTCGAAGGCGCTCTCGGGCTTGCCCATGACGTAGGGCGCGCGGGTCATGCCCTCGACGCCGCCGGCGATCATCATGTCGGCTTCGCCGAGCTTGATCGCGCGCGCCGCGTGGCCCGCGGCCTCCAGGCCCGAGCCGCAGAGCCGATTGACCGTGGCGCCCGCGACCTCGACCGGCAGGCCGGCCAGCAGGCCTGCCATGCGGGCGACGTTGCGGTTGTCCTCGCCGGCCTGGTTCACGCAGCCGTAGATCACGTCGTCGATCGCGCCCCAGTCGACATTGGCGTTGCGCTGCATCAGCGCCTTGATGGGATGGGCGGCGAGATCGTCGACCCGCATGGCGCCAAGGCCGCCATTGTAGCGGCCGACGGGGGTGCGGATGGCGTCGCAGATGTAGGCTTCGGTCATCTTGGGTACTCCCGGCACAGAAATTCGTTGTTTGGGGCGTAGCACCGCCCCGATGGACTTGCCAATGTCCCCCGCCACGCTCCGGGGGCAGAGGGGCTATGCGCGATGTCGCATGAAACGCGACAAATCAAAAAATCGGATCGTGTTCCTATTCACTCTTCGAAATCGCGCTCAGTCCATTGAACCCACATCCTTTTTCGCCGCTCGCCGTGCCTCGCCCATGTCGCATAAAACGCGACATTCCGCGAACTCGGATCGGTGTTTCCCAAGGACCGGGCCAAGGACCGGGCCAAGGACCAGGTAGGCAGGCGATCGAAGACGCTGCGTCCAGGCAGAGGTTCGGATGGCGGGAATCCCGTTTCATAGGTTTGATCCTATTGTTGGGGAATTATCCTGTCAAGCCCGCAGGAACACCGCGTGCTGCGCATAGCCGCGATAGGGCCGCTCGAAGCTGCGGAGCGTGCCGGCGCCTTTGCCGAGGGCGACGAAACAGGCTTCCAGCCCGTCGCGCGGCGCGACATGGAACTGCGCCAGCCAGACGCGCAGACCGTGGCGGAACCAGCGCGGCAGTTCCTCCTGGCCGCCGAAATCGACGATGTGCAGTTCGCCGCCGGGCGGCAGCCAGGCCAGCGCCTGCGCGAGGGCCGCCCGCCATTCGGGAATCATCGACAGGCTGTAGGAGATGAAGATGCGCGAGAAGGACGGCACGCCGAACAGGAGGGCGGGATCGAAGCGCGTGGCATCGGCCCGGGCGAGACGGATGCGCGGCGCGAGCCCTTCCCGCGCCACGGTCTGGCGGGCGCTGATCAGCATCTCGGACGAGATGTCGATGCCGAACAGCGGCGCCTCGGGATAGCGCCGCGCAACGGCCACGAGATTGCGTGCCGTGCCGCAGCCGATCTCCAGCACCCGGCCACCCGCCGGCGGCGACAGGCCCTCGATCAGCCCGTCGCGGCCCAGCAGATAGTATTTGCGCGTGCTGTCGTAGAGATGGCGCTGCCGTCGGTAGATGCGGTCCATCAGGTTGGACGCGGCGACGGTATCGCTCACCCGTCAGCTCTCCAGCACATAGAGATGGAAGCCGCCGTAGATCGCCGAACGGTCGCGCGACGTGAAGTCCTGCGACGCCGCGGCTTCGTAGCGCCAGCGGCCGAGCAGCGCCGGATCGAGACGGCCCGGCAGCAGCGACGGTTCGGCCGCCGTCCGGAAGATCACCCGCGCCCCGGGCCGGGCCGTGCGCGTGATCTCGGTCCACAGTGCGTTCAGCTGCTCGTCGGTCATCCAGTCCTGGGCGTCGAGCAGCACGTAGCGGTCGCGCGAGGCATCGGGACAGCCGGCGAGATATTCGGTGATGGAGCGGTTCAGAACTTCGACCCGGTCGGCGCGGGCGCGGACCATGTCGAATTGGTCGCGCCGCAGATAGGGCGGCAACGGGCCTTCACCGTCCCCGCCGTAGCGGCGGCCGAAGGCCTGCCAGGCGAAGTAGTTGTCGGCGAGGCTGAAACCGCAGGCGAGACGTTCGACCCGTTCGCGCAACACGGCGCTCATGCCGCGTCCGCCCGCCAGCGCTTCGTATTGCGCCGGCGGAATGCCGAGACCGTAGAGCGAGAGCCGATTGCCGGTCGCCCAGCGCACCGCGCGGCGGTCGAACAGCGGCGCCAGCGTCGTCTCGAAGAAATGGCGCTGCTCGGCCATTGTGCGGGCCCTCAACAGGTCGCGCAGATCGACGCCATGCAGGCGCGCGGCGGCATGGGCGAGGCCGATGAAGCGGCCCAGCACGCCGTGGCGATAGGCATTGCGGGCGAAGATCGAAATGCGACGCCGGCCGAAGTGCTGCACGCTGCGGCCCTGCCAGTAGGTGCGGCTCTGGGGATCGAGATGCGGCGCGATCAGCCGGTGGTAGGCCGCGACATTGGCCTCGTCGTCGGCCGACCCGAAGAAGCGATAGAACATCTCCCACGACGGCAGGCGGCTCGCCGCCACCAGCTTCAGCCGGTTGAGCGCCACGTGGGCCCGGCTGAGATCGACCGCCGTGATCCGCGCCGGTCCCGCCGTGAGGTAGGAGAGCACGTTGCAGCCGCCCGAGGCGATCGCCACGACATGGTTGTCGGGCCCGAGTGCCAGCGCCTCGAGGTCGATCTCGGGGTCTTCCCAGATCTGAGTGTAGACGAGCCCGCGGAACAGCCGTTCGAAGACGTGCTCCAGGAGTCCCTCGCGCGACAGGACGCGACTGCGGCGGACCGCCTCTTTCAGGCGGACATTGCTCTCATCCCGCGGATAGGCCAACCGAACGACTCCGGCTCTACTCAACCTGCCCAATGTATCCACCCCAGGTGCCAGTTTGATGACGGTGCTGGGTTCAGAGCGGAAAGAGGGTGATGCCCAATGCGCGTGCCGCTGCCGAAAGACGCTCGTCGTAAGTTGCCAGATCGATCGTTTGGCCGCGCGCGCGCAGAAATTCGATCGAGGCGAGATGAAGCGCGTCCAAGGTGCGCACGGCCACCGGAAACGGATCGAGAGCACGCGCCAGAATCGGTGGCGCGAGTTCGAGCAGGGCGACGCGGCCGATCAGCGCCCGCGCATCCTCGCCATGCGACCGTCCAAGTCCTCGGGCGTGGAGACGTGTCCACATCTCATATTCCAGCAGACGGCTCGATACGAGGGACTGCTGCCACAAGGAGGGAGGCGGTGCGCGATCCTCAGCGAGCATATGCGCCAAGGCGACCGACGTATCGAGGTAGATCAACGGCCGTCGCGGTCGTCGCGCAGTTCGTCCAGGACCTCGTCGAACGGCGCGACGGGCCGGCGCGGCGGCGCTCCGCCGGCCACCAGCGGTGGTGGCGAGATCCAACCCTGGCGAACCGCGTCGGCAAGCAACGCATCGCCCGGCGTCGTGCTGCGACCGGAACTGGGTGGCACGAGTTCGGCGACGACCTCGTTGCGGTCGGTCACCAATATCGTCTCTCCAGCAGCCGCCGCCCGGATGTACTCGCTGAGCTGATTTTTCAGTACTTTGATGCCGACGATCCTCATGGAGCTAAGGTAGCTACACGTAGCTACTTTGACAATCCCCAAGCATATATACGCCAACTTGACGGGATGTCAGGTTAGGTAGAACGTGCCGCCATGACCACGCATAATTCGGCCCCGGGTTTCGCCCTGTTCGACTCGCCGATCGGCACCTGCGGCATCGCCTGGAGCCAGCGCGGCATCGCCGGACTGCAGTTGCCCGAATCGACGGCCGAGGCGACGCGCGCGCGTTTGCGGCGGCGCTGGCCCGATGCGGCCGAGAGCGCACCGCCGCCCGGCGTCGACCGTGCCATCGAGCGCGTGCTGGCGCTGCTGAAAGGCGAGGCGATCGATCTCGCCGACATCCCGCTCGACCTCGAGGCCGCGCCGGAATTCCACCGCAAGGTCTACGAGGTCGCGCGCACCATCCCGCCCGGCCGCACCATGACCTATGGCGAGATCGCCAAGCGCCTGGGTGTCCCGCACGAGTCGCGCGAGGTCGGCCAGGCGCTGGGCCGCAATCCCGTCGCCATCATCGTGCCCTGCCACCGCGTGCTCGGCGCCGACGGCAAGATGGGCGGCTTTTCCGCCAACGGCGGCGTCTCGACCAAGCGCCGCATGCTGGAGATCGAGGGCGCCCCCGCCGTCGGCGCGGGGCCCTTGTTCGCCCAACAGCAGCAGCAATGACCGGCTTTCCCTTCAAGCCTGCCAAAGCCGTCACCCACCTGAAGGCCGCCGACCCGGCACTGGCCGCGATCATCGAGGCGGTCGGTCCGTTCCGCATGGAGCTGAAAGTCTCGCGCAGCCTGTTCGGCGCGCTGGCCGAAGCCATCGCCTACCAGCAGCTTTCCAACAAGGCGGCGGCCACGATCTACGGCCGCGTCGAAGCACTTTTCCCGCGCGCGACGGCAGGCTTCACGCCCCGCCATATCCTGGCAACGCCCGACGAAAGCCTGCGCGGCTGCGGCCTCTCGCGCGCCAAGGTGCTGGCGGTCCAGGACCTCGCGCGCCGGGTCGCCGGTGGCGAGCTGCCCACGCTCGACGAGGCGCATACGCTGCCCGACGCCGAATTGATCGAACGCCTCGTGAAAGTGCGCGGCATCGGCCGCTGGAGCGCCGAGATGTTCCTGATGTTTCGCCTCGGCCGCCCCGACGTGCTGCCGCTCGACGACTACAGCCTGCGCAAGGCCTATGCGAAAGCCTTCAGGAAGCGCGCGCTGCCCTCACCGCAGGCGCTTGAGAAGGCCGGCGAGAAATGGCGGCCCTACCGCACCGTGGCGAGCTGGTATCTGT
>JAQSDW010000070.1 GCA_029946105.1 Reyranella sp.
CCATGGAAAGCTACGTGCGTTTCATTGTCGACATCGTCGGGGCCGGCAGCACGCGCGGCGAGGTTCATGAGATCGCGCCACTGTTTCCCATTGCCCCTGGCACCGACACGACCGAGCGCATCATCGATACGCTCCCGGGCTATCGCGGCTTCGGGCCGGTGCGCGTCGGCAATGCCGCGGTCGGCCAGCGCCAGAACGACACCTATGGCTCGATGGTACTGACGGCGGCGCAGATGTTCTGGGACGAGCGCCTGCCGCGCCAGGGCGACCTCGAACTCTATCGCCAGCTTTGCGTCGTCGGCAACGAAGCCCATCGCGTGGCACTCACTCCCGACGCCGGCCTGTGGGAATACCGCGACCGCGAGGAGGTCCACACTTTCTCGGCGGCGATGTGCTGGGCTGCCCAGCATCGGCTTGGCATGATCGCCAAGCGGGTCAGCCTCGACGCCGAATCGCGCGAGTGGCTGGCGCGTGCCGGTGTGCTGCGCCAGGAGATTCTGAAGCGCGGCACGACGGCGGAGGGCTGGCTGTCGGGCGTGCTCGACCGCGACATGCTCGACGCCTCGAGCCTGGTGCTGCCCGAGATCGGCCTGCTGCGTTCCGACGATCCGCGCTTCCACGCCACGATCGACGTCGTTGGCAAGCGGCTGATGAAGAACGGCTTCGTCATGCGCTATGCCGAGGCCGACGATTTCGGCAAGCCGTCGAACGCCTTCCTGCTCTGCACCTTCTGGTACATCGACGCCCTCGCGAGCGTCGGCCGGCGCGACGAGGCGCTCGAGCTGTTCAACAACCTGCTCGGCCGGCGCAACCACCTCGGACTGCTGTCGGAAGACATCGATCCCCGCACCGGAGAGCTGTGGGGCAACTTTCCGCAAACCTATTCGCAGGTCGGACTGATCCTGTCGGCCATGCGCCTGTCGCGAAGCTGGGAGGAGGGACTATGGCACGCCTCGTGATCGTCTCGAATCGAGTGCCGATTCCCAAGGCCCGCGGCACGGCCGTTGGCGGCTTGGCGATCGCGTTGCGCGATCTGATGACGCCGGGCTCGATGTGGTTCGGCTGGAGCGGCAGGCTCACCGCCGAGCCCGCCGCGCAGCCGTCGCTGGTCGAGGCGCGCGGTGTCACCTATGCCACGATCGATCTCACGGCAGAGGCGCATCGCAGTTTCTATGTCGGCTTCGCCAACGGGGCGCTGTGGCCGCTGCTGCACTTCCGCCTCGGCCTGATGCACTTCCGCCGCGACGACTATGAAGGTTATCTCGCGGTCAACCAGACCTTCGCGGCGTCGCTGGAGTCGGTGCTGCAGCCCGACGACACGGTGTGGGCGCACGATTATCACCTGATCCCGTTCGGCCGCATGCTGCGGGCGCAGGGCTTCCGCGGCCCGCTCGGCTTCTTCCTGCACGTGCCCTTCGTGCCGCCCTCGATGCTCGAGGCCATGCCGGTCGCGCGCGAACTGGTGGCCGATCTCTGTGCCTACGATCTGGTCGGCTTCCAGACCGAGGAGCATGCCCGCGACTTCCGCGACTGTGCGCAGCGCATGCTGGGCGCCACGGTCGACGGCGAATGGGTGCGTCTGAATGGTCGTCGCATGCGCGCCTTCGCCGATCCGATCGGCATCGATGCCGAGGCCTTCTCCCAGGACGCCGCGCGCGCGGCCAGCGACAAGCTGGTGCGACGGGTGGCCGAGAGCCTGGCCAATCGCGCGCTCATCATCGGCGTCGACCGGATGGATTATTCCAAGGGCCTGCCGCAGCGCTTCGAGGCCTTCGGCCGGCTGCTCGAGAAATATCCCGAGCATCGCCGCAAGATCCATTTCCTGCAGATCTGCCCGCGATCGCGCGAGGAGGTCGACGAATATCGAAAGCTGCGCATCGATCTCGACCGCCTGGCGGGCCGGATCAACGGCAAGTTCTCCGAGTTCGACTGGACGCCGCTGCGCTACAGCGCGCGGGCCGCGCCGCGCACGACGCTCGCGGGCCTCTACCGCCTCGCGCGGATCGGGGTGGTGACGCCGCTGCGCGACGGCATGAACCTGGTTGCCAAGGAGTTCATCGCCGCCCAGTCGGACGAGGACCCGGGTGTTCTGGTGCTGTCGCGGTTCGCCGGCGCCGCGCACGAACTCACCGAGGCCCTGATCGTCAATCCCTTCGACCCCGACGCCATCGCCGACGCCATGCACCTGGCGCTGACGATGCCGACGGACGAACGCAAGCAGCGGCACGTAGCGCTCAGGGCCAAGGTTTTCCGGACCACGGCCCAGCTCTATTGCCGCCGCTTCCTCGATGCGCTGGCCGCCCGGCCGCTGGTGCGGGCGGCAGCCTGATCCGTCAACTCCAGCGGGCGGGCGAACTGCCGAGCGGTTCGGCCGGACGGGCATAGAAGGCGGGTGTTTCGCTCAACTGCACGATCGGGCGGAGATGGTTCAGCCGGCCGAACGGTCCGACGCTGTCGGTGAGGAGATCGGCCAGTTCGTCGTCGGCGAGCTCGGCGGCACCCTTCGCGGCATCGACGGTGCCGAGGCTCGCGATCCAGTGCGCGACCTGGACCAGCGACACGCGCACCAGCCACGAGCCGCCCTGTTCGGTACGGCGCGCGAGGCCTGCCATGGCCCCCAGGGCACCGAGATAGCCCGCGATATAGTCGTTGGCCTGCACCGGCATGTTGCGCGGCTTTTCCACGCTGCCTTGTGTCGCCGAAAGGCCAGTGACGTTCTGCACGATCGAATCGAAGCCGCGCCGCGACGACCATGGCCCTTCATGGCCATAGGCGCAGATGCTGACGCAGACGATGCCGGGCCGCAGCTCGGCCAGCCGCTCCGGCGCGAAGCCGCGGGCCGCGAGCGTGCCCGGCCGATAGCCCTGGGTGAAGACATCGGCCTTGCGTACCAGGCCGGTCAGCGTCTCGACGCCGGCCGGCTCGCGCAGATCGATCCAGGCGCAGCGCTTGCCGTGGCCAGTGTCCATCAGCAGTTCGGTTTGGTACGGCAGGTGAGGCGCTGCGATATGCAGCACGTCGGCGCCGTTCTCGGCCAGCACGCGACCGGCAGTCGGGCCGGCCAGCACGCGGGTGAGATCGAGGGCGCGGATGCCGCTCAGCGGCCGGTCGCCGCCATCCTTCTTGAGGGGCGGCAACGGTCGGGCCGGCGCCTCGCCGATCTTGACCATGTCGATCAGCGGCAGTTTCGCGATGGCGATGCCGTGCGGATGGGCGTTCCATTCGTCGCGGCTGCGTACGAGACCGCCGACGCAGTTGCCGGCGGCGATCGCTTCCTCGATGGCGAGGCCATCCCACTTGGCGACGGCCTCGGCCAACGCCTCGCGCGTTTCGGCGTTGGCGCCGGCGATGCGTAGCGCACCGGCGCGGTGATGCGGATGGTTGGTGTGCAGGAACATGGTCCGGCCATCGCGCGTCGGGTAGTGGCCGGCCAATGGATCCCACGACACCGGCTTCTCGCCGTTGCGGCGGACATAGGTGTTGGAGCGCAGCGAGGCCGCGGCGGCGCGCAGGTCGACGCTCACGGCCTGGGGCTTGCCGGTGCGCAGGCGCCAGAGATCGGAGACGGCGAGGCCCACCGCGCCCAGCGCGGCCGATCCCGCCAGACCGATGCGCCAAGGAGTCGGAAAGACGGGATCGCTGCCACCGGTCAGCGTGAGCTGATCGTCGGCACGCTTGGTGCGGCCGAGCTGGCCAAGAACGTCGTGGACCAGCGCGTCGCTCATTTGCCAGCCCTCATTTGTCAGCCCATGTGTTCGGCATGATCCGCGTCAACAGTGCCATCAGCGCATCGGGGCAGGTGATATGCGGATTGTGGCTGCAGTCGAGTTCATAGGACTTCCAGCCCGCCTCGCTCTTGGCGCGCTCGCTGAACTGGCGGAACACATCGCCCGGTCCGTTGCGGGTGGCGTAGATATAGTGCCGCGGTGGCGGCGGTTCCTTCGAGGTGAGCTCGATCTTCTGCTCGAAGGTCCGGATAGGTTGCGGGCGGCGACGCGGACTGGCCCAAGCCACGTCCTCGGGCGCGGTGTCGGGCGGCATCGGGTTGATCGGCAGCTGCCAGCCGTCGCCGTCCTTGGTGGCGCCGGCCCTCATGTTACCCTCGGCCTTGGGTCCCACCAGGTCGAACAGGCTTTGGCCACTCTTGGGCGCGAAGGCGTCGATGTAGACCACGCGGGCAATGCGCCCCGGCGCCTTGTCGGCGACACCGGTCGCGACCATGCCGCCGTAGGAATGGCCGAGCAGGGTGACGTCGGTCAGGTCCTCGAATTCCAGCACCGCCAGCACGTCCTCGATGTGGGTCGAGAGATCGATCTCGCGGCGGGCGAGGTGGGCACGCTCGCCGAGCCCGGTATAGGTCGGCGAAAAGAACTCGTGGCCGGCGGCCCTGAAGCGCGGGCGCATCTTTTTCCAGGCCCACGCCGCTGACCAGGCGCCATGCGCCAGTACGATCGATGCCATCCCCTCTACCTCCCTGCTGGAAAAGCCTCTTTCCCAGTGCTACTACGAATTAATCGCAATGACTTCAGAATCAACCATAGCACTAGGAAATGCCTCTGTGGGCTTTCGCGGGCGTATCCGGGCACTCGTCGTGGAGCACGCCGGGACCGGCCTTCCGGGGCCCGAACTGGAACGCCGCCTGATCGAGCTGGGCTTCGTCGAGGGCGCCGCTGTCGAATTGCTCCACCAGGGCCTGTTCGGTGGCGATCCGATCGCGGTCCGGGTGGCGCACGCCACCATTGCGCTGCGCCGCAGGGAAGCCATGGCGATCCTGGTGAGCGCGGAGGTGCCAGCATGAGTTCCGCGGCTCCCACCATCGCGCTGGTCGGCAATCCCAATTGCGGCAAGACGGCGCTGTTCAATGCGCTCACCGGTAGCCGTCAGAAGGTCGCCAACTATCCCGGCGTCACGGTCGAGAAGAAAGTCGGCCACTTCACGACGCCGGCCGGCCGCACCCTGCAGATCGTCGACCTGCCCGGGACCTATTCGCTGCGCGCGCGCTCGCCCGACGAGGAAATCACCCGCGACGCCGTGCTCGGGCGCCTGACCGGCGAAGTGACCCCCGACCTGATCGTCTGCGTCGCTGATGCTTCCAACCTGCGCCTTGCCCTTCGCCTCGCGCTGGAGCTGAAGCGCGTCGGCCGGCCGGTGATGCTGTCGCTCAACATGATGGACATCGCGCGCAAGCGCGGCATCGAGATCGATGCGGCGCGCCTGGCGCGCGACCTCGGCGTGCCGGTCGTGAGTTCGGTTGCGGTGCGCCGCGGCGGCACCGACGATCTGCTGCGCGAGATCGACAATGCAGTGACCAACCTGCCGGCGGCCGGCACGTCCTCGTGGAAAGCGCCCGATGCCGGCGAGTTGCGCGGCGGACAGCGCGAGGCGGACAGGTTGCTGGACGCCGCGGTGCGCCGCGGCGGCGAACGCGATGTGGGCACGGCACGGGCCGACGCTTTGCTGCTCCATCCCGTGGCTGGGCTGATCATCCTGCTCGCCATTCTGTTCGTCATGTTCCAGGCGGTGTTCGCCTGGGCACGGCCGGCGATGGATGCCATCGCCGCGGGCTTCACCTGGCTCGGCGCCCTGGTCGGCTCGGCCCCGTTGCCCGACTTGCTAAAAAGCTTTCTCAAGGACGGGCTGATCGCGGGCGTCGGCAGCGTGATCGTCTTCCTGCCGCAGATCGTCATTCTCTTCTTCTTCATCCTGGTTCTGGAAGACCTGGGCTACATGGCGCGCGCGGCGTTCCTGATGGACCGCATCATGGGCGGCGCCGGCCTGCACGGCCGCGCCTTCATCCCGCTGCTGTCGAGTTTCGCCTGCGCCATTCCCGGCATCATGTCGACCCGCGTGATCGACGATCGCCGCGACCGCCTCACCACCATCCTGGTGGCGCCGCTGATGACCTGCTCGGCGCGTATCCCGGTCTACACTCTGATCATCGGCGCCTTCATTCCCGATCAGGACGTCTGGGGCTTCGTCGGCCTGCAGGGACTGGTGATGTTCGGTCTTTATGCGACCGGGATTGCCGGCGCACTCGGCGTCTCGTTCGTGCTGAAGCGCCTGATCTGGCGGCACTCGGCGGGCGAGCCCTTCATGCTCGAGCTGCCGGACTACAAGATTCCGCAGGCCAAGAGCCTGGCGATCGGCCTGTGGACGCGCGCCACCATCTTCCTGAAGCGCGCCGGCACCACGATCCTTTCCATGATGATCCTGATCTGGGTGCTGGCGTCCTTCCCGCAGCCGCCCGAGGGCGCGACCGAACCCGCGATCAGCTACAGCCTGGCAGCGATGATCGGCTCGGCCATCCAGCCGATCACCGAGCCGCTCGGCTTCAACTGGCAGATCAACGTGGCGCTGATCCCCGGCATGGCGGCGCGCGAAGTGGCAGTGGGCGCGCTCGGCACGATCTACGCCATCGACGGCGGCGAAGGCGCTGCCGAAAAGATCGGCCAGATCGTGGCCGGCCAGTGGAGCCTTGGCACAGCCCTTGCGCTGCTTGCCTGGTATGTGTTCGCCCCGCAATGCGCCTCGACCCTCGCCGTCATCCGGCGCGAGACCGGCAGCTGGAAATGGATGTGGGTCACCTTCTTCTACATGTTGGCGCTGGCCTATGTGGCGGCGCTCGCGACCTACCAGATCGCCCGCGCGCTCGGCGCGGGATAGCGACACCCTTTCTTCATCGGGCCAGCCGCCGCCAGCCCTGGTTCCCGGGAAACTTCCATGGCTGGCACGCCCAAACCCCAACGCCGCACCTTTCGCTATTGGCTGAACCAGCTCCATCTCTGGGTTGGCCTGATCCTGTTGCTGCCGCTGGTGATGATGGGGATCACCGGCGCGGTGCTGGTCTATGCCCACGACATCGAGCATCTGCTGGGCCAGGGCGAGCCTGAGGCGAAGACGGTTGGCGAATGGCGGCAGCCGTCGGAACTGATCGAGGCGGCGAAGGGTGCGACCAAGGATCCCGGGCGCATTCCCATTGCCGTGCGCTGGCCGATCGAGCCGGGCGAACCGGCGGCGGTGCGCCTGTCGCGACCCGGCATGGCGGGCGAACGCGCGCAGTTTCGTGGACCTCAACCGGCTGTCGGTGCGCTGGGCAGTGGGGTGCCCAATCAAGCCCCGAATCAAGCCCAGGGCCGCGTGCCCGTGCAGAGCCCGTTCGCCGGCAGCCTGCAGATCCTGATCGACCCGGTGTCGCTCCAGGTGCTCGAGACACAGCAGACGATGACCGGCTGGGTGCGTTTCTTCCACGATCTGCATGGCCACGTTCTCATTGCCGGCGGTCTTGGCCGCGAAATCGTCGGATGGTTGGGCGTGGCGATGCTCGTGCTGGGCTGCTCCGGCCTCTTTCTCTGGTGGCCCAAGCCCGGCCAATGGAAGGCGGCCTTCACAGTCCGCCGCAAGGCCAAGGGCCTGCGGCTGAACCGCGAGCTGCATGGCGCCGTCGGCATCTGGAGCCTGCTGCTGTTCATGGTGATGAACTTCACCGGCGTCTATCTCGCCTTCCCGCAGCAGCTCTCGGCTGCAGTCAACGTGGTGTGGCCCGGCCGCGACATGCGCGCCGCCATGTTCCAGGCCCGCGTCGAGCCGATGCGTGGTGCAACGCCGATCGCGCTCGATGCCGCGATCGATCTCGCCAAGCAGCGCGTGCCCGATGCGCGCTTCCTCAATGCCTTCCTGCCGGTGCGGCCCGATCAGGCGCTGCGCATCGGCCTGATCCGCCCGGGCCACACCGAGGGCGCGCCGATCATCACCGTGATCTTCGATCCGTGGCGCCACAGCGTGGTCGATGTGTTCGATCCCAAGACCCTGTCGACCGGCGAATCGATCATCGCCTGGCAGCGCGCGCTGCATTACGGCATCGGCCTCGGCGGAACCTACAAGCTCCTGGTTTTCGTCTCGGGCGTGATCATTCCGATCTTCGCCGTCACGGGTTTTCTCATGTGGTGGATCAAGCGCCGCAACCGTCGCGCCGGCGAACGCGCAAAGCGGGCGATCCTGCAGGCCGCAGCTATGCCCAGGGCCGCCGATTAGCGCTACTGATCAACGAGGGGGCGCCAGGTCAAGGGACTACGCAGATCGGACCGACTTCATCCCGCGTCAGGCTCTCGTCAGGATGGAATCGGGCCCTTGAAGACGAAGAAGGCTCCGGCACAGATGAATGCGAACCCCACGAAATGGTTGAGCGTCACGCGCTCGCCGAGATAGAGCACCGAGAAGGCGGCGAACACGGCGAGCGTGATCACCTCCTGCATGGTCTTGAGCTCGGCGGCCGAATAGACCGTGTGGCCCCAGCGGTTGGCCGGCACGGCGAAGCAGTATTCGATGAAGGCGATGCCCCAGCTTGCCACCACCACCAGCCACAGCGGCCTGTCGGTGAACTTCAGATGCCCGTACCAGGCGAACGTCATGAAGACGTTGGAGATCAGCAACAGGACGATGGGCGCAACGGCGGGGGGCAGCCAGGTCATTGGGGTGTCTACTCCGGTTTGATTCCGAGCTTCTTGATCAGGGGCACCACGGCCTTGTCCTCGGCATCGAACATCGCCGCGACTTCCTGCGGCGTGGTCGGATAGGCCTCGGCCGTGAGGTCGGCGAAGCGTTTTACGACGGCCGGGTCCTTGAGGACCTTGACCATCGCTGCGTTGAGCTTGGCCACGACTTCAGGCGGCATCTTGGCCGGTCCGAACAGGCCGGTGAAGGTGCTGAAGGTGAAGGTCTCGAGGCCTTTCACGCCCGACTCCTTCATCGTCGGCACGTCGGGCAGCTCCGGCATGCGCTTGTCTGACGAAACGGCGATGGCGCGCATCTTGCCGCCCTTGATGTGGCCGATGGCGGCATTCACCTGGTCGACCTGCGCCTGCACCTGGCCCGCGATGACGTCGATGCTGGCCGCACCCGAGCCCTTGTAATGGATCAGTGTGTATTTCGTTCCGGTGGCCTCGCCGATCAGCTCGAGCGCCAAGTGGTTGGTGGTGCCGATGCCGGAATCGGCCACCGCGAACTTGCCGTCGCGACCGAGCGCGATGAAGTCGGCCATGGTCTTGATCGGCGAATTCGGCGTCACCAGCAGGACGGCCGGCACGCGCTGAATGTGGCTGATCGGCGTAAACGCCGTGCGCCAGTCGTAGGGCGCGTTGCCGTAGATGGCGGGCACCGCCACCAGCGAATTGGCCGAGACCAGCAGGGTGTAGCCGTCGGGTGCGGCGCGGGCCACGACATCGCTGCCGATCATGCCGCTGGCGCCGGCCTTGTTCTCGACCAGCACGGGAACGCCCAGCACGTCTTTCAGCTTGTCGGCGATGATGCGCGAGGTGACGTCGATGTTCCCACCCGGCGCATAGGGCGCCATGATCCTGATCGGCTTGTCGGGATATTCGGCAAGTGCCTCGCCCGAGCCGATCATGAGGCTCAAAAGGCCCGCAAGTATTGCAATTCCACGCATGGGACTAGGTTCCTCCTGATTTCTTTGTCGCGAGCCTAGAAGAACGCCCGTTGCGGCGCAAAGACTCGATTGTGCGATGGTTTCGACAGAAGAACGTGATCTGCGCGGGCAGCGCTCGATCTATCCGCGACCCATTACCCAGTTCGGCAATCCGAGGGCGACTTCCGGGAAGACCATGAGCAGCAGGATCAGCGCGAGCATCGCTGCCACGAAAGGCAATGCCCCCCTGATCACGTCGGCGATGGCGCCTGTGGTGCGCAGGCTTTGCACGACATAGAGGTTGAGACCGACGGGCGGCGTCACCAGTGCCGCCTCGATCAGAATGGTCAGCACGATTCCCCACCAGATGGGATCCCAACCGAGGCCGACCACGATCGGGAACACGAACGGGGTGGTGAGGATCATCATCGAGATCGTTTCCATGAAGCAGCCGAGGATCAGATAGAACACGATCAGCAGCAGCATGGTGCCGAACTTGCCGAGCCCGAGTGAAGTGATGGCCTTGGCCACACCGTCGGTGACGCCGATATTGGCCAGCACGAAATTCAGGAACTGCGCGGCGATGATGATCAGCATGATCATCGCCGTCGTGCGCATCGTTCCCTCGAATACCGCCTTGATCATCGACCAGGAGAGCGCGCGCTCCCATGCCGCCAGCAGGAGTGCTGCGAAGACACCCATCGACGCCGCTTCCGTTGGGGTGGCCCAGCCGGCGTAGATCGAACCGACAACGACGGCGAAGATGAACAGCGGCGCGATGAGGTCCTTCAGGGTCCGCAGCCGATCGCCCCAACTGCTTTTCACTGGTGTCCCGCCCTTCGAGGGCGTCAGGAGACAGTAGCCGAGGACGATCGCCATGAAGAAGGCCGTGAGCAGCAGGCCGGGAATCATCCCGGCCAGATAGAGACGAGGGACCGAGGTCTGGGTCAACAGTCCGTAGAGGATGAAGTTGATGGACGGCGGAATCAGGATGCCGAGCGTGCCGCCGGCCGCCAGCGTTCCCAGGAAGAGCGACTCGTCATAGCCGCGGATTTTCACCTGCGGCAGGGCGACGACGCCGACAGTGGCCGCCGTGGCCACACTGGAGCCCGAGGTTGCCGCGAACATGGCGCAGGTACCGATGTTCGCATGCATCAGGCCACCCGGCAGCCAGGAAAGCCAGGTTGCGATCGCGGCATAGACGCGATGGGCGATCCCGGACCGCAGCAGGATCTCGCCCAGCATCACGAACATCGGAATGGCGATCAGGATATATTCCGAACTCGCGTTCCAGACGATATCGCCCATCGCCAGGTAGAGCGGGATGGACGAGAAGAACTGGTTGAGCGCCAGGCCGAGCACGCCCATGACGGCCGCCACTGGTACACTGAGTGCAAGAAGTGCGACGAGAAGAATCAGGGCTGTTCCGAGCATGTCTATCGCTTCTCCCCGGAGGTCGGAGTCCCGATGCCGAGGGAGCCCAGTTCGCCCTTCACTTCTTCGTCCTGCGACGGCACGCCGATGGTCCCCGAGACGGTGGCGAGGTCGCCGCGCACCAGTGCCTGGACGCTACGCAAGAATGCCAGCACGGTAACGACCAGGAAGAGGACGAAGCCCGCGAACCAGGGTGCCTGCGGCCAGGCCAGCGGAACGCGCAGCGGCGTGTTCGACCGGTTCGCGCCGGCCAGGTTATCGAAGAATATTTCCCCGGCGCGATCGACGATGGCCAGGACGAGGATCGCGAGGCCCGCGATCGCGACGAGGTCCAACGCCGCCTTTCCCCGGGCGCCGAGATTGCCGTAGACGACGTCGATGCGAACGTGCCCGCGCGTCACCATCACATGAGCCAACGACCACGAAGTCCCAATGGCAAAAAGATAGGCCGCGATCTCGTCGGAGCCCGAGAAGGCAAAGGACAGCAGCTTGCGGCTGACCACTTCCACAGTCACGACGACGGCGGCCAGCAGGATCATGCTGCCGCCGGCCCACGCGCCCCAGAGGGCGGCGACCGATGCGCCGCGCCATAGACGTTCCATGTTCGCTTCCCGAGGTCCGCTTCCCGAGAGGCCGAGGCCCCTGTGCCGCTCAGTTGGCCTTGGCCGAAAGGCCGTAGCGCTTGCCAACCGTCTCGGTCCACTTGGCGGCGCATTCGGCGCCACACCGCTTGGCCCACTCCGGCAAGACGACCTCGTTGAGCGCCTTCTTGACGGCGGCGCGATCGGCCTCCGAGGGCATCACGAGCTTTAGCTTCGCCGGCGGGCCGACGGAGCACGGGCCGTTGCCGGTGTTGCAGGCGATGCCTTCCTTCGTGTCCGCCTCGACGCTTGCCCAGGCGGCTTCTTCGAGCTTCTTGAACTCCTTGGTCATGAATTCCTGGGTCGGCTTGGAAAGCTTGTTCCAGCTGTTGAGATTGATGGCCACGAAGCCCGCTGTGTAACCCAGCGACACGTCGACAACGGACTTCACCACCTCGGGCCACTTTGCCTGGTATCCCGGCAGCGTGCCGGTGATGCCGCAGTCGACCACGCCCTTTTCGAGCGCCGGCACCACCTCACCGAAGGGAATGGTCACCGCGGAGCCGCCCAGAGCCTTGACCAGGTCGGATTGGGAAACGCCCTGCACGCGCACCTTCTTGCCCTTGAGGTCGGCCAGGCTGGAGATCTCGTCGCGGCAGAAGAACACTTGCTGCGGGAAAGCAAACGTCGACACGATCTGCGAGCCGAACTTGTCCCGCATGGTCTTCTGCATCTCGGGCATCCAGGCGTTCAGGATTTCGCGCTGTTGCGCGACACTGGTCGCCACGCCCGACAGATCCGACGCCTCGAACACGGCGGCGCCATCGTCGACGTAGATCGGAAGTGCGTGCGCCACGTCGTAGACGCCGGTCTTCAGCAGCCGGAGCACCTCGGTGCCCTTGAGGTTCAATTCGGTGATCGACTTGATGTTGCCGGTCAGTTTGCCGCCCGAGTCCGCCCCGAGCTGCTCGCTCCAGAACGGTGCCTCAACCTTCTTGAAGATATTGAGGAAGTTCCACGTGCCGATCACGTTGAACTTTTTCGTGTCGAGCCCGGCCGGCGCCTGGGCTGCCGCAATGCCGCTGCCGCCAACAACGAATGCCGCCGTCATTCCGAGAATCGCCTTGAACTTCATTTGTGCCTCCCCTTTTCATTCTCGTCCCTGGTGCCCGGACGACATTTTTTTAAGAGCGTGAACGCTAGCATTCTGCCGTGGTCCGGGGAAGCCGGCGGCGGCAAAGGCCCGCCCGCCGCTCTGGCTGCCCAGGCTCGCCTTCGATTAGCGTCCGCCCAGCGCGCAGAGGAGATCGGCCCGCAGCTTCGCGTCGCGGACGGGCGGGCTGCCCATCCAGCCACCGGGGTACATCGCCTCGGTATCGGCGAGGAAGAGATCGATCCGCTCGCGCGTCCAGACATCGCCCTTGGCCCGCGCCGCCCGCAGCGCCGGCGAATAATCGAACGCCGGATCGCCGGCAACCGGACGGCCGATCACACCGGCGAGCTGCGGCCCAGGCTTGATGCCGGCGTCCTTGGTGAGTGCATGGCAGGCCTGGCAGGGTTCGAACGCCTGCCGGTCGCACGGCTGGGCGTGCGCGCTGCCCGCTGCGGCCACGAATGCAGCCACCGCTATCCAGAACCGCATCCGCTCAGGCTTGCGGCTTGTCGATGGCGACGATGCGGTTGGTCCCCGATTCACCGCCCCAGGCCTCGCCCGGCCGGCCGGCCATCTGGCGTATGTTGGCGCCCGACTTGTCCGCCGGGAAGGAGACGAAAGTCTCGGTCTTCGGATCGAAGCGCACGATGGCGTTGGCCGCGAAGTCGGTGAGCCAGACGGCATCGCGGTCGTCGACATAGACCGAGTAGCAGCGCGGCTTGTCGCCCGGCAGCTTCCACTTCTTCCAGCTGGCGTCCTTCGGGTCGTGCATGGAGACATTGCCGCTGTTCCATTCGCTGATCCACAGGCGCCCCAGCGAATCGGACCAGACGCGACGGGCGCCCTGCTGCGGCGTCGGCGGCTCGACGATGCGCGGCGTGCCCGAGGCCAGATCGAGCTGGGCGAGATAGTTGCCGGCGAGCGACACGTACCAGACCGTGCCCTGCGGCGTGAGCGCGATGCCATAGGGGCCATAGCCGCGCGGGGCGTCCCACACCTGCATCTTCTCGGTCTTGGGCTCGAAGCGGCCGATGATGCCGTTCTGGCCCGTGAACCACAGCGTGCCGGCCTTGTCGAACACCAGCGTATTGAGATTACCGTTGGGCTTGTCGGCCGGCAGCTTCCAGAGCTGCACACGATGATCCTTCGCATCGACGCGGGCGATCGCGTTCTGGCCACCCTCGGTCACCCAGGCTGCGCCATCGGGCCCGACCACGACGCCGTGAGGGGCGGCACCCGGGCCGAGGTTGATCACCTTCAGGCCACCGTCGCGCGGATCGAGCAGGTTGAGCGTGCCGTCGCGCTGGCCGTTGAACCACACCGTGCCGTCGGCATTGCAGGCGACGTCGCGCGATCCCGACCCCGGCCGGACGACGAAGGTGCGGATGCGGTAGCCGTTCTGCTCGCGGGTTTCCACCGCGGCGCGGGCGGGCTGCGTGATCAGCGCCGGGGCAGCGAGCGCCCCGGCGGACAGGGCGAGCAGATGGCGGCGGCGCATGCGAGCCTCCTCTCAAGGGGAATGTCGAAGTTTGCGCCCCTGCCGCCGGGACGATCAACGAAAAAGGGATAACGTGATCGTTACAGCGCCGGCGGCCGGTGCTGCGCCCACGGCCGCGCCCGCTCCAGAAGCGCGCCGAGCCGCAGTACGTCGGTTTCGGCACCCCATTTGCCCACGATCTGGACCGAGGTCGGCAGGCCATCGACGCCGAAGCCCGAGGGCAGCGCCAGCGCCGGATGGCCGGTGAGGTTGAAAGGATACTGGTAGGAGGTCCAGCCCTGGCGGGTGATGCCGCACTTCACGCCGTCGATCACGACCTCGTCGTTGGCCGCGTCGTGGGTGACATCGAGCGCGGTGCGGGAATTGGTCGGCGTCAGCAGGAAGTCATAGCGCTCGAACAGCGACTGGATCTTGCGGAACAGCACGGTGCGCGCGAACTGGGCGTTGCGGAAGTCGGCCAGTGTAAACTTGGCGCCGCGTTCCATGAAGGCGAGCGTCACCGGGTCCATCTGGTTCTGCCATTTCGGCAGGTATTGCGCGCAGGTGACCGCAAAGCCCGCCTGGTAGAGTACGCGGCCCTCATATTCTATCCAGTCGATCCTCTCGGTGATCTCTTCGACCGCAGCACCCATCTCTTCCCACGCAGCGAGACTCGCGCGCGTGTTGGCGCGGACATCGGGGGCGATGCGCGGATTGGCGCAGAGCTCGATATAGCCGATGCGCACGCCCGACAGATCCTCACCCGAGAGCTTGGGCGAGAGTGGCCGCGGTGGCGCAGCGCCCAGCGCCCACGGATCCTTCTCGGTCGGGCCGATCAGCGTCGAGTGCATGACTGCGGCGTCGGTGATGGTGCGCGCAAGCGGGCCGGCAAAGATGTTGTTGCCGTAGGCGTCGCGCGCCGTGTCGTAGGGCACGATGCCGAGCGTCGCCTTGAGGCCGACCAGGCCAGAGCACGAGGCCGGACCGCGCGTCGAGCCCGCGCCGTCGGTAGCAAGCGACAGCGGTCCCAGTCCAGCGGCCACGGCCGAGGCGCCGCCACCGCTCGAACCACCCGGCGTGCGCTCGAGGTTCCAAGGATTGCGCGTCGTGCCAAAGGACGGTCCGTCGGTCAAACCCTTGACGCCGAACTCGGGCGAGTTCGCCTTGCCAATGATGATGGCGCCGGACTTGCGCAGGCGCTCCACGAGAACATCGTCGGTCGCTGCGGGCGGATTGTCAGCGAAGATCGCTGACCCATGCCGCGTCGGCACGCCTTTGACGTCGAGCAGGTCCTTGATGCTGACCGGCACGCCGTGCAGCGGCCCCAGCGGCTTGCCTTCCATCACTGCCTGCTCGGCGACCTTGGCGTCGCGCCGCGCGGCATCGGTCATTACCTCGCGGAAGCAGTTGAGCCGGGGATTGGCGCGCTCGATCACCTTAAGAACGGTATCGGTATACTCGACAGGCGAAAGCTTGCGCGAGCGGATGAGGGCGGCGGCCTTTACGGCCGGTGTGAAGAGCAGATCTGTGTCGGTCATGACCGGCACTATAATCATAGGAGCGCGCCACTCCAGTGGCGCTCGAGCTATCCGAGCGCGACGGGAGTCGCGCGCTCCCATGAGTCGACATCGCTCCATCGCTGCGCTACGCCCGCATCAGATGTTCTCCCTACCCATCCTGGCGGCGCTGGCGGTCGTTGCCGTCGTGACCTCCTTCGTTTCCGGCATCTTCGGCATGGCAGGCGGCATGCTGCTGATCGGCTTCCTGCTGGTCCTGCTGCCGGTGCCGGTCGCCATGGTGTTCCATGGCGTGATCCAGATCGCGGCCAACGGCTGGCGTGCCTGGCTGTGGCGGCATCACGTGAAATGGAGCGTCGTGCTGCAGTTCGGCGCGGGCGCCGCGGCCTCGCTGGTCGTGTTCTCGTTTCTCGATTTCGTGCCCGACAAGGCGCTGGTACTGATGGCCGTGGGCGTCACGCCCTTCATCGCCCTGTCGTTGCCGCGGCGGATCGCGCCCAACATCGAGGCGCCGGGCCAGGCTTTCATGGCCGGTGTCATAGGTGGCGCCATCCAGCTCGTGTCGGGCGTCACCGGGCCGCTGCTCGACATTTTCTACGTTCGCACCGGCATGACCCGGCAGGTCAATGTCGCCACCAAGGCGGCCGCCCAGGTATTGGGCCATCTCACCAAGGTGGTCTATTTCGGCGCGCTGATCGACAACCCGGCCGGGCGCGACCTCGAACAGTGGCTGGTGATGGCCTACGCTGCCGCCTTCGCCGTTTTCGGCACCACGCTGTCGCGCCGGTTCCTCGACCGCATGTCGGACAAGCAGTTCTATCACTGGACCCGGCGGGTCATCCTGGCGCTGGGCGCGGTCTATATCGCGCAGGGAGTCTGGCGCATGGTGCACGCATGACGGACGTGAAGGCGCCCAACGTAAAGGCGGAAGTGCGGGCGCTGCTCGATCGCCTGCCCGACGATTGCACTTTCGCCGACGTGCAGCGTGGCATCGCCGTGCTGATGTGGCCCAAGCAGGGTGATGGCTCGCTGGCGCCACCGCAGCGGCTCGAACCGGAAGAAGTGAAGCGCCGCCTGCGCGAGTGGCTCAAATCGGAATCGGAGAAGGACAAATGAAGGACCGCGTTTCGATCGATCTCAAGGACGGCGTGGCCGACGTCCGCCTGATCCGTGCCGACAAGATGAACGCGCTCGATCCGGCGATGTTCGAGGGCATCATCGAGGCGGGCGCGAAGCTCGCCGACATGAAGGGCCTGCGCTGCGTCGTGCTTTCGGGCGAGGGCAAGGCCTTCTGCGCCGGCCTCGACATGGCAAGCTTCGCCGCGATGAAACAGGACGGTGACGCGGTGCCCGGCGTGCGCGATCTCACCAAGCGCACCCACGGCATTGCCAATCGGCCGCAGCAATGCGCCTGGCTGTGGCGCGCACTGCCGGTCCCGGTGATCGCGGCGGTCCATGGCGTGGCCTTCGGCGGCGGCTTCCAGATCGCGCTGGGGCCGGACATTCGATATGCGACGGCCGACACGCGCTTCTCGGTGATGGAGATCAAGTGGGGACTGGTGCCCGACCTCGCCGGCACGCAACTCATGCGCCACCTCGCGCGCGAGGACGTGGTGCGCGAGCTCACCTACACCGGCCGCATCTTCAACGGCACCGAGGCGCAGCAGATGGGCTTCGTCACGCGGGTCGTCGACGATCCGCGCTCCGCGGCGCTCGAGACGGCGAAGGAGATTGCCTCCAAAAGCCCCGATGCGATGCGGGCCAGCAAGCGGCTGCTCAACGCCGCAGTCGCCACCGATGCGGCGGCGGGCCTGATGATGGAGTCGGTCGAGCAGCAGAAGCTGATCGGCTCGCCCAACCAGCTCGAAGCCATCATGTCGAACCTGCAGAAGCGCGCCGCCAACTACAAGGATTGAACCCCCGGAGGAAAGCATGAACCGCCAATGGCTTTATGCCAAGCAGCCCCAGGGCAAGATCGCCGCCGACACGTTCGAATGGACCGAGACGGCGATCCCGGTGCCGAAGGAGGGCGAGGTGCTGGTGCTCACCCGGATGCTGTCGCTCGATCCCGCCAACCGCGCCTGGATGATGGGCAAGACCTATCGTGACGCGCTGGAGCCGGGCCAGGTGATGAGCGGCTTCACTATCGGCGAGGTCGTCGACTCGAAGGCGCCTGGGTTGGCGAAAGGCGACATCGTCGAGGGCGACTGGGGCTGGCAGGATTACGCGGCGCTGCCGTCGCGGCGACTCACCAAACGCACGGCCAAGGCGCCGCTCGAATTGCTGATCGGCCCGCTCAGCGTCACCGGCCTCACCGCCTACTTCGGCCTGCTGGAAGTAGGCCAGCCCAAGCCCGGCGACACGGTGCTGGTGTCGGCGGCGGCCGGCGCGGTCGGCACCATGGTGGGCCAGATCGCCAAGCTCGCGGGCTGCCGTGTCGTCGGCACGGCAGGCGGTGCGGATAAATGCGACTGGCTGGTGGGCGAGCTCGGGTTCGACGCGGCGATCGACTACAAGGCGGGCGGCGTGCGCCGCGCGCTGGCGGCGGCCTGTCCCGCCGGCATCGACGTTTATTTCGACAACACGGGCGGGCCGGTCCTCGATGCCGCGCTCTCGCTGATGAACCTGCGCGGCCGCATCGCCTGCTGCGGCAACGTCTCGCAATATGATGTCGACAAGCCGGCGCCCGGACCGATGGCGGTGCCGGGCCTGGTCGTGACCAAGCGCCTGCGCATGGAAGGCTTCATCGTCATGGACTTCTACGACCGCCGCGCCGAAGCCGAGACGCGGCTGGCGCAGTGGGTCGAGCAGGGCAGGATCAAGGCCGTCGTCGACATCGTCGACGGCCTCGACAAGGCGCCCGAGGCGCTGATCGGGCTCTTCAACGGCAAGAACCGCGGCAAGATGGCGGTGAGGGTCTGACCATGGCGCTGGTTCTCCACGCGCATCCGTTCTCGTCGTACTGCCAGAAGGTGCTGATCGCGCTCTACGAGAACGACACGCCCTTCACGTTGAAGATGCTGGCCGACGCCGACTCCTTCGCCGAGCTGGCGCGGCTCTGGCCCTTGCGGCTGATGCCGGTGCTCACCGACGGCGGCGACGTCGTGCGCGAGGCCAGCATCATCGTCGAACATCTGATGCTGTGCCACCCCGGGCCGGTGCGCCTGATCCCTCAGGATCCGCAGGCGGCGCTGCAGGTGCGCTTCCTCGATCGCGTCTTCGACAACTACGTCATGGGACCGATGCAGAGGATCGTCGGCGATGCGTTGCGCGGTGCGGCCGAACGCGACCCCAAGGGAGTGGCCGACGCCAAGGCGCGGCTCGACCAGTCCTACGACTGGCTCGACGGCGAGCTGAAGGGCCGCACCTGGGCGGCGGGCGAGGCTTTTACGCTGGCCGACTGCGCAGCAGCGCCATCGCTCTTCTACGCCGACTGGGTCCATCCGATCGGCGAACGGTTCGGCAATGTCCGGGCCTATCGTGCGCGGCTGCTCAAGCGGTCGTCCTTCGCGCGCGCCGTCGAGGAAGCGCGACCTTACCGGTCGTTCTTCCCGCCGGGTGCGCCCGACCGCGACTAGCGACGCTTTCTATTTGCCCGTGAGCCTATTTGCCCGTGAACCGGGGTTTCCGCTTCTCGACGAAGGCCTGCACCGCCTCCTTGTGGTCCGCGGTCCGCGAAGCGGAGACCAGCCGTTCGGCCTCGCAATGGAGCGCGGTCGCGTAGTTGATGTGCAGCGCCTCGTCGAGATTGTCCTTCATGTGGCGCAGCGCCACGCGCGGCCCCTCGGCCAGCGACTTGGCGAAGGCGAAGGCCTCGTCCTGAAGCTTGGCGTCGTCGACCACGCGGTTCACGAGGCCAATGCGCTCGCAGCGCTCGGCGTCGACCTTCTCCGACGTGAACATCAGCTCGCGCGCCCGCATCGATCCCACGGTGCGCGTCAGCAGCCAGGAGATGCCGTAGTCCCCCGACAGGCCGATCCTGGCGTAGCCCGAGGTCGCGAAGGCCGATCGGGCGGCGATGCGAATGTCGCAGGCGAGCGCGATGGCCAGGCCCGCGCCGGCCGCAGCGCCGGGCAGGGCCGCGATGGTAGGCTTGCGCACCGCGACCAGCGCGCCGGTGAGATGCGTCTGACGCCAGCGCAGATCGGCCAGCCGCTCTTCGTAGCTCATCTGGCCCCTGGGGCCACGGCCACCCATGCCCTTCACGTCGCCGCCGCTACAGAAAGCGGTGCCTGCGCCGGTGATCAGGAGTGCGCCGACTGAATCGTCGTCGCCGCGTTCCTTGATCTGATTGCGCAGCGCTTCGGTAAGGGCAGGTGACATGGCATTGCGCGCCTCCGGCCGGTTGAGCGTGATCAACGCGACGCCGTCGCGTACGGCGCATAAAAGTTCGGTTGTGCCAGTGTCGATTTCCATGGGACGTTCTCTACCCTCTCGAGGATTGGCAATGACATTCCCGGTCACCGAACACACCGTCAAGTCCGCCCGTCACACCACGGGCTATCTCGCCTGCGGAGCGGAAGATGCTCCGCTGCTGATCTTCGTCCATGGCTGGCCGGAGCTTTCGTTGTCGTGGCGCCATCAGCTTCCGGCCTTTGCGGCGCTGGGCTTCCGCTGCGTGGCGCCCGACATGCGCGGCTACGGTCGCTCCAGCACCTATGCGCATCACGAGGATTTCGCGCAGGAGAAAATCGTCGAGGACATGCTGGAGCTGCTGGCGGCGCTCGGCCGAGATAAAGCGGTGTGGATCGGCCACGACTGGGGTAGCCCCGTGGTGTGGAACATCGCCAGCCACCATCCGGACAAGACCGTCGGCGTGGCGAGCCTCTGCGTGCCCTATCTGTCTGCGGGCTTCACGCTCGACGCCGTGCTGCCGCTGGTCGATCGCACTCTCTATCCCGCCGACAAGTTCCCGGCGGGCCAGTGGGATTATCAGTTCTTCTATCAGGAGAATTTCGACAAGGCCTGCAAGGGTTTCGAAGGCAACATCCGCAACGTCGTGAAGGCGCTGTTCCGCAAGGGCGATCCCACGCGCGTCGGCAAGCCCGCCCCCACGTCGATGGTGCGCGTGGCCGGCGGCTGGTTCGGTGGCGGGTCCTGTCCCGACGTGCCGCGCGATGGCGATGTCCTCACCGAGGCGGACATGGAGGCCTACACCGCGGCACTCACACGCAACGGCTTCTTCGGTCCCGACTCCTGGTACATGAACCACAAGCCCAACGGCGCCTATGCGGCTGCGTCGAAGAATGGCGGCCGGCTCGCCATGCCGGTGCTGTTCCTGCATGGCGCCTACGACACGACCTGCGAGACGATGCAGTCGAAGCTTGCCGATCCCATGCGCAGCGACTGCGCCGATCTCACCGAAGCCGTGGTGAACTCCGGCCACTGGATGGCGCAGGAACAGCCGGTCGCGGTGAATGCGGCGCTGGCCAAATGGCTGGCGGCCAAGCTCCCGGACTACTGGAAGGTCTAGCGCCCCTTCATCTTCCGCCACGCCGCGAAGGCGATCCTGGCTCGGTCGCCGCTGGGAATATGAAGTCCGTAGACGCCGCCGCCCTGGTTGACCTGCTCGGCCGTGAACTCCTCGAACGCCAGCGCTTCGGCCGCTTCTTCCGCGATCTCGTCGACAAGGTGTGCCGGGATCACGATCACGCCCAGGCGATCGCCCACAAGCACCTCGCCATTGGCGATGGGAATGGGTTTCTCGGACGCGGGTTGGCGCTGAAAGGCCGGGAGACCGGTGCGGACGATCTCCGCCAAATCGCGCAACGGGCCGGCGCTCACGATGCCGGCGACGCCGCGCCGGGCAAGCAAGGCCATGGGCGGTAAAGGCTTGCCGGCCTCGACGATCAGGACCGCGCCGGCGCGGCAATTCTCGATCGTCATGAAAGCTTCGCCGACAAGCGGGTCCTGTGTCGGCGAAAGCGGCCGCAAGCCTTCGATGCGCCGGTCGGGCAGGCTGCGCCTGGACAGTGCCGCGGCAATTGCGGCCGAACCGACGCTGCGCAGCCTGTCGCGGGATGAAGGTTTCAGGGTCATGAGCCTAGTTGCGCCGGAGAGCCGCGCTCCGTTCCAGACTCTCCTTCGGCCACATCGCCTTGCGATCATAGAATTCCGGAACGGCCGGCGTGCCGGCGGGCAGCACGACCCAGGGCTGCTTGCTCATGGTGAAGATATGGATGTCGGGCGGCAGGCGGTCGGGTTCGTCGAGCGTGCCGACGCGCACGAAGCGAACGGCATCGCCAGCGCCCGCATAGTTGCTCCACACCGCAATGCGACAGTTGGGGCAGCGTGAAAATTTCTGGCCCTTGCCGCTGTTGGACGGCGTGTCCACGACCTCGACCTCGCCGGCCAGCGTTTCAACCCGGTCGGCCTCGATCATGGCGTTGAGCGCGAACGCCGTGCCGGTTTCGCGCTGGCACCAGCGGCAGTGACAACAGTGCACGAACATTGGTTTCGACATCAGGCGATAGCGCACCTGTCGGCAGGTGCAGCCGCCTTCGTAGCTTTCCGTCTGGCTGGCCATGGCGAGAGTCTCCCGGCTAAGGTTGGTTCAAGAAATAGCATTCCGTTAGGGGAGAAGACATGGCCGGACGTCTGAAGGGAAAAGTTGCGGTAGTCACCGGCGCGGCGCCGCGCGGCGAGGGCGTGGGCAACGGCATGGCGACCGCCATCCTGTTCGCGCGCGAAGGCGCCAAGGTGGTGCTGGTGAACCGCAGCGCCGAGCGCGCCGAGAAGCTCGCCAAGCAGATCAAGGACGAAGGCGGCGAGGCCTCGGTGTTCGCGGGCGACGTCGCCCAGGCCGATGCCGCCGAGGCCATGGCCGACTTCGCCGCCAAGAAATACGGGCGCCTCGACATCCTGCACAACAATGTCGGCATCGGTGGGCCGGGCACGCCGGAGACCGTGACGCTCGAGACCTGGAACAAGGTGCTGGAGGCCAACCTCACCACGACCATGCTGTGCACCAAGTATTGCCTGCCCAAGATGAAGCAAGGCGGCGGCGGCTCGATCATCATGGTGTCGTCGATCGCGGGCGCGCTCGGCCTGATGGGCAGCGCCGGTGCGGTGGCCTATGCCACCGCCAAGGCCGGCCTGCACGGTTTCACGCTGTCGGTTGCGGCCGACTATGCGACGCAGAACATCCGCGCCAACTGCATCATCGTCGGATCGGTGCATACGCCGATGGTGGCGCATCTCGGCGCCGAGGCGCGCGAGCGGCGCAAGAAGCTGGTGCCGATGCAGACCGAGGGCGAGGCCTGGGACATCGCCCATGGTGCGGTCTATCTCGCCTCGGACGAATCGCGCTGGGTGACGGGCATCCTGCTGCCGATCGACGGCGGGTTGGTCGCGCTCCGGCAGTGGCCGCGCTAGCTCAATCGGCCGCGGCCGGCACCGTGTAGTCGCCGGCGATGAACTTCGCCTTGGCGTGCGTGCGCGAGAGCTTGCCCGATGAGGTGAGGGGCAGTCCGAACTTCCGCGAGATCAGTTCGATCCGGCAGTCGACGCCCGAGGTTTCCTTGACCGTCTGGCGAATGCTGCCGGTCAGCGCCTCGAGTTCCGCGGCATCTCCGACGTAGCTCAGCACCAGGACGACGACTTCTTCGCCCGCGCCCGATTCGACGGAGAAGGCACAGGCATCGCCCTGGCGCAGACGCGGTAGCGCCTCGATCGCCCATTCGATGTCCTGCGGCCAGATGTTGCGGCCGTTGACGATGATCAGGTCCTTGGCGCGGCCGGTCACCACGATCTCGCCGTCGCGCCAGAAACCGAGGTCGCCCGTATCGAGCCAGCCGTCCTTGAGAACCCGGGCTGTCGCCTCGGGCTCGCCGAAGTATCCCGGCATGACGCTCGGTCCCTGTACGAACAGGCGCCCGATCTGACGGTCGGGCAGAACGGCGCCCGATTGGTCGCGGATCTCGACCTGATGGCCCGGCAGTACGTGGCCGCAGACGACGAAATCGCGCTTGCCGAACCTGTCGACCTTGAAGCCGCCGAAACGCGGACCGAAGCTCAGGCCGACGCAGAGTTCGGCCATGCCGTAGCTCGGCATGAAGGCGCGCGCATCGAAGCCCACGGAGGCGAAGGTCTTGGTGAAACGCTCCAGGACCGGCGGCTGGATCAGATCGGCGCCTATGCCCGCCAGCTTGAGACACGACAGGTCGAGGCCGGCCGGCATCTGGGTCTGCGCACGGCGCGCGGCGAGGTCGTAGCCGAAGCTCGGGCTGTAGGTGATGGTGGCGCGGCGGCGCGAAATCAGCGACAGCCACTGCGTCGGTCGGCGCGCGAAATCGTGCGGCGCCAGCAGATCAACGCTGCGCTGCGCGCACATCGGCGCCAGGATGAAACCGATCAGGCCCATGTCGTGATAGAGCGGCAGCCAGCTCACGCCTGAATCGTCTTCGTTCAGCTCCTGTTGCGTGATCGAGCCGTCGATGTTGGCCATCAGGCGGTCCTGGCGGATGTCGACACCCATCGGCGCACGCGTGCTGCCGGAGGAGAACTGCACGTAGCACCGCTCGTCCGCGCCGAGTGGCCGGAGGTCGACCGGCCCATCGGGCAGGGCCTCGAACGTCGCCATCGATCCGGCGATGCGGGCCGAACTGCCGAGCGCCGCCGACTTGGCGTAGGCCGCGAGGTCATCGGGCGCGACCACGCCGACGGCGCCTGACGCGGCGATCTGCCGGGTGAGTTGCTGGATATAGCTCGCCTTGGCGCCAAGACCGACGGGAACGGCCACCGGCACGGGCAATATGCCGGCGTACTGCGCGCCGAAGAAGGCGACGCAGAATCCCGGCCAGGTGTCGGCGATGATCAGCAGGCGTTCGCCACGCCCGATGCCGGCGCCGATCAGACGGCGTGCAAAGGTCTGGGCCTTCTGCTGGAGGTCGCGATAGGGCAGGCTGCTGAGCAGCCGGCCGCGCGCCTCGAAGAAATTCAGGCCGGTTTCGCCACGCGCCGCATAGTCCAGCGCCTCGCACAGGCTGGTGAAGCCGCCGCGACGGAACGGGAGGTCGGAATTGCGGGTGGGCGTCGGCAGCAGCGCAGGCTGAGCGCCGCGATGTAGGCTGAGGTCGCCGTCCATAAGGTCTACTGGTCCAATCGACGTGTCGCGCTCAGGAGGGGCCTGGCGCAGGGTGAAGACGTACCGGTGTTGGCGAACAGCTATTCAGCCGGCGAGAACAAAGGTGCGGCGGCGATTTGAGCACCCCATTTGGGCGCTTTGGTGGGCAGCAAGCAGATAAGGCCCGCGGGCGATGAGTTCAACATCCTTTTCGCATCGTCAATGCGGGATATCCTTGCGGTCAGTGTGGTCCATACTTACGCTATGCTATTGAATTTACTCAAGAATATCATTTTCGATCCGACGGTGCGCCTCGCGGCGGTCATGATGCCACGTATAAAGACCGCTCGCCACGATGATCGCAGCGCCGGCCAGCGTCCAATGGTCGGGGATATCGCCGAAGACCAGGGCCCCCAGGACCGCCGCCCAGACCAGCAAGGTGTAACTGTAGGGTTGCACAGCGCCGGCGTCGGCATGATCGAGGGCCTTGATCAGCGCGTAGTGGGCGAGTGCGCCCAGCAGCGCGATGGCGATCAGCAAGGCCCAGGCCGTGGAATCCGGCCAGCGCCACTGCCAGGGACCGACCAACGTGGTGGCACCGAAGGCCACGAAGGCCGACCACACCAGTGTCGTGTCCGGAGAGTCGGTGCGCGAGCAGAGTCGGACGAGGACCTGGTAGCCGGCCCACAGCACGGCGCCGAGCAGCGGCAGCAGCATCGGCCAGTCGAGTGTTCGAAGGCCGGGGCGCACGATCATCAGCATGCCGGCGAAGGCCACGGCGACGGCCAGCCAGCGGGCGAGGCCGGCGCGCTCGCCGAGGAAGAATGCGCCGAGCGCGATCACGATCAGCGGCGAGGTAGCGGCGATGGCATGGGTGTCGGCAAGCGGCAGATAGTTGAAGGCGAGCACGAAGACGGCGCTTTCCACGACCGCCAGCAGCGCCCGTCCGCCCTGCAGCCAGGGCCGTTGCGTGCGCGCCGCGCTGACGAGTCCGCGGCGGCGGACGACGAACCAGGCGAAGACGCAGAACACGGCGTAGCGGATCCACATCATCTGGCCGATGGCGTAGTCGGCCACCAGCCACTTGGAGATTGCATCCATGCTGGCGAAGCCCAGCATGGCCAGCATGGTGTAGAGCGCGCCGAGCGAGGTGTTGCTGCGCGCCGCCGTCGATCTCATTCCGCGGCAGCGACGCGTCGCGCCGGGGGACGGAAGGCGGGGATCACGCGTTCGGCGAACAGCTTCAGGCTCTTCATCGCCTTTTCGCGTCCGTAGTACGGCGGATAGTGCAGCAGCAGCGACGTCATGCCGGTGCGCGCCTGGATCTCGCGCAGGCGGGCAATCACTGTTTCGGCCGAGCCGTGCAGCAGGGTTGTGTTAAGCAGATCGTCGTAGCTCAACGCACCGCCCTTCTCTGACACCGACCCGAGATAACCCGCGGTCCCGGTGCCGCCGAAGTGCGCGATGTGGCGCACGATCGCTTCCTCGGTGTCGGCGCGCGCCTGCTGGTCGGTGTCGGCGATATAGACCCAACGCGCGATGTCGATCTCGCCGGCCGCCGGGTTCTTGGCGCGCTCGGCCGATGCCTTGGCGAGCTCGCGCTTGTAGAGCGCGGTCTGCGCCGCCAGCGTCTCGATGCTGGGCAAGGTCGAGAGCATCAGGCCGAAGCCGTTGCGCCCGCAGTAGCCGATCGAGCGATCGGTGCCGCCGGCCATGTAGAGCGGTGGATGCGGCATCTGCACGGGATGAGGCAGCATCTCGTAGGGCTCGGCCACGGTGCCGCTGAAATACTTGCCCTTGTGGTCGTAGCGTTGGCGATGGAAGGCATCGAACATCAGGCCGACCGCCTCCTCGACCATGTCGCGGCGGCCGTCGAAATCCTTGCCCAGCCCCACGAACTCATAGGGCCGATAGCCCGAGCCGATGCCCAGCATGACGCGGCCGTCGGACAGGATATCGACGAAGCTGGTGTTCTCGACGACGCGGATCGGATCGTAGAGCGGCAGCGTGATCACGCCGGCAGCGAGCTTGATGCGGCTGGTCTTGGCCGCGAGGTAGGCCATGTAGGCAAAGCAGTCCGGCATGATGCCGTAGCCGGTCGAGAAATGATGCTCGGCAATCCACGCGGTGTCGTAGCCCAGGCGCTCGGCCTCGATGACCTCTTCTGTGGTGCGCTGATGCACGCCACGGTGTGGATAGGGCTCTTCCTTGGGGTTCGGATGCGAGGTGAAGAGGACGCCGAATTCCATGTTTCCCACCTAAATTTCGTTGCGCAATCCTAGGACGGCAGCCATGCACTTGCCAACGATTGAGCGGTCCGCCTGGCGGGCGTAGCCTTCCTCAACCCATGGAGGCTGCCATGACATTCGACCGTGGTGCGCAAGGAGGTCTGTCATGACTTTCGACTTGGTCGTCAAGAACGGCATGATCGTCGATGGTTCCGGCCTGCCGCGCTTTCGCGGCGACATCGGCATCAAGGATGGCAAGATCGCCGAGATCGGCCGCATCGCTTCCACCGCCAAGGAAACCCTCGATGCCGAGGGCCACGTCGTGACGCCGGGCTTCATCGACGGCCACACCCATATGGACGCGCAGATCTTCTGGGATCCGATCGGCACCAGCTCCTGCTTCCAGGGCGTGACCAGCGTGGTGATGGGCAATTGCGGGTTCACGCTTGCGCCGTGCCGCGAGAGCGAAGCCGACCTCGTGTTCCGCAACCTCGAGCGCGCCGAGGACATCAGCCGCGCCGCCATGCTGGCCGGCATCAAGTGGCGCTGGGAAACATTTCCCGAGTTCCTCGACGTGCTCGACACGCTGCCCAAGGGCATCAACTACGCGGGCTACGTCGGCCACTGCGCACTGCGTACCTATGTGATGGGCCAGCGCGCCTTCACCGACGAGGCGACCGAGGACGACACAAAGGCGATGGCGCATCAGGTGAAAGCGGCGATCGCCGCCGGTGCCATCGGCTTTTCGACCACGCGCAGCGTCAATCACCAGACCTCCGACGACAAGCCGGTCGCGAGCCGGCTGGCGACCTGGGGCGAGTTCGAGACACTGGTCAAGGCGATGGGTGCCGGGCTGGTCGAGGTCGCGGGCGAGCCGCGCGGCGCCGACAGCGAAAAGGCACGCATTTATTATGAAGGCCTGTCGAAGCTCGCCATCGAGACCGGCCGGCCGATCACCTTCGGCCTGTTCAACCGGCGCAAGACCCCGGGCGCCTGGCGCACCACCTTCGACATCATCGAGCGCACCGCGCAACGCGGTGGCCGGATGTTCGCCCAGGTGCATAGCCGGGCGCTGAACGTGCTGCTCTCGTTCGAGACGCAGCTGCCGTTCGACAAGTGGGAATTGTGGAGCGAGATGCGCGCCAAGCCGCTCGCCGAACAGAAGAAGGCGCTGCTCGATCCGGAGATGCGCCGCCGTCTGGTCGAGATCGCGTCCAAGCCCTACGAGGGGCCGCAGGTGCGCGGCACCGAGGCGCGGCCGCCGGAATGGGACTGGATCTACGCCATGGACAAGATCCAGGGCCCACACAAGTCGATGGCCGAGCTGGCACGCCAGAAGAACACGCATCCGGTCGAGCTGATGATCGACATGGCGCTCGAGCGCGACATGAAGTTCTTCATGGTCCAGCCGATCGCCAACGAGAACCAGACCGAGGCGCTGGAACTGATGAAGCACCCGCGCTCGGTCGTGACCTTCTCCGACTCGGGCGCGCACGTCTCGCAGATCATGGACTCCTCGCTGCAGACCCATCTGCTCAGCCACTGGGTCCGCGAGAAGCAGGCCTTTGCGCTGGAAGAGGCGGTGAAGCTGATCACCTGCGATATCGCCACCCAGTTCGGCTTCCACGACCGCGGCCTGCTGCGCGAGGGCATGGCGGCCGACATTGCGGTGTTCGATCCCGCGACGGTCGGCCCGCGCATGCCCGAGGTGGTCTGCGACCTGCCGGCCGGTGCCAAACGTCTGCGCCAGAAAGCCGACGGCATGCGGGCCACCATCGTGAATGGCCAGGTGGTGCTGCGCGACAACGAGCCGACGGGCAATCTGCCCGGCCAGCTCATTCGCAAGAAGCCGAAGCACTGAGTGGGAGAAGTCTTTCCTGCCTTAGTTTCGTCACTTGACTTCGCTGCGCTGCACCATCATACACGCGCCAGCCCGCTGCTTCGCGGGCTGACCAAGATTTCTCGCGATCGCGCGACGCGCCCCATTTTCTTGTGACGGCGCTTCATCCCGAGACAATCCCCCAAAGCAAGAGCCGTCCCAGCCGCGCGCGGGAACGGGCCAAAAGCCGCCCTACATATGCGTGCCCGAAAGGTACGGTGGGCGGCGAGAAGGACTATTTTCAGTGAGTGAAGTTTCGTTTGCGGATCTCGGCCTGTCCGAGCCGTTGCTGCGTGCCCTGCACGGAGCCAAGTACACCACCCCGACGCCGATCCAGGCGCGCACCATTCCGGCCCTGCTGCAGGGTCGTGACGTGCTCGGCATTGCCCAGACCGGCACCGGCAAGACGGCAGCCTTCGCGCTGCCCGTGCTGCAGCTCCTCGCTGCGTCCAACGAACGCGCCCAGCCCAAGAGCCCGCGGGCGCTCGTGCTGGCGCCGACCCGCGAGCTCGCGGTGCAGATCGCGCGCAGCTTCGACACCTACGGACGCGGCCTCGGCCTGCGCCTCTGCACCGTTGTCGGTGGCCTGGGCTACGGCCGTCAGATCGAGACGCTGGCGCGCGGCGTCGATATCCTGATTGCCACGCCCGGCCGTCTGCTCGATCTCGTCGAGCGCGGCAACGTGAAGCTCGGCAACGTCACCTTCTTCGTGCTCGACGAAGCCGATCGCATGTTCGACATGGGTTTCATCCGCGACGTGCGCCGCATCGCCGGCTCGGTCTCGAAGAACCGCCAGACGCTGCTGTTCTCGGCCACCATGCCGAACGACATCGCCAAGCTGTCGTCGGAGATCCTGAAGAACCCGGAGCGGGTCGAGATCGCGTCCCAGGGCAAGCCGATCGAGAAGATCGATCAGCGCGTCTACTACGTGAATGCTTCCAGCAAGCGCCAGCTCCTCAGTCATTTGCTGTCCGACGCGGCGCTCGAGCGCGTGATCGTGTTCACCCGCACCAAGCGCGGCGCCAACCGCGTCGCCGAGGCGCTGGAAGATCGCGGCGTGCGGTCCGAAGCGATCCACGGCAACAAGTCGCAGAACGCCCGCCAGAAGGCGCTCGACAACTTCAGCCGCGGCAAGGCCCGTGTGCTGGTCGCCACCGATCTCGCCTCGCGCGGTATCGACGTCCAGGGCGTAACCCACGTCATCAACTACGAGCTGCCGGCCGACGCCGAGAGCTATGTCCATCGCATCGGCCGCACCGCGCGCGCCGGCGCCTCGGGCATCGCCGTGTCGTTCTGTGACTCGAGCGAGCGCGGCCAGCTGCGCAGCATTGAGAAGCTCACCCGTCAGCCGATCGCCGTCGTGCCGACGCCTGCGAACGAAGATATGCCGGTGATGCCGCCGGTTGTTCGCGCCCGCGAGGAACGCGACCCCCGTGACGAGCGAGGCCGCGACGAGCGTCCGCGTGGTCGCGGTCCCGGTGGTCCGGGCCGCCCGCGTTCGTTCGGCGACCGTCCGCGGTCGTTTGGTGATCGTCCGAACGGTCCGCCGCGCGGACCCCGCCCTCATGGTGATCGTCCCCACGCTGATCGCCCGCAAGGTGATCGCCCGCAAGGTGACCGGCCTCGTCCGGAAGGCGAACGTCAGTGGTCACGCGGTGACTTCCGCGACCGTCCGCAAGGTGACCGTCCGCAAGGTGACCGTCCGCAGGGTGATCGTCCCCAGGGTGATCGGCCGCGTTCGTTCGGTGATCGTCCGAATGGTCCGCCGCGTGGCGATCGTCCGCACGGCGACCGTCCCCAGGGCGACCGCCCTCAGGGTGACCGTCCGCAGGGTGATCGTCCGCGTTCGTTCGGTGATCGTCCCAAAGGTCCGCCGCGCGGTGATCGTCCTCACGGCGACCGCCCGCAGGGTGACCGTCCCCAGGGCGACCGCCCGCGCTCGAATGGCGGCGCCCGTCGCTTCGGTGGCCGCGGTCGCGCAGCCTAGCCGCTTGTAACCAAGCGAACCGTCGCTTGTAGCCAAGCGGCGACTAGACGATCCCTTCCTCGCGGAAGATTTCGAGACATTTGCGAAGAGCGCGCTCATATCGGGCGCGCTCTTTTGCGATGGACTCGTCGTTCCACGGGAAGAACCCGCCCTTGGTCTTGAAGCCGATGCGGCCCTCGTCGACGTTGCGCTGGAGCAGCGGCGGCGGGCCAGGGGCGTTGGTGAGATCGGGCCAGATGATCTTGGCGACGGCACAGGTCGTGTCCCAGCCCGAATGCTCCTTCTGCATGATCGGGCCGGCGGCGGCGTAACGGAAGCCGAACGACAGCCGCACCGTGGCGTCGACATCCTCGGCCGAGGCGACGCCTTGGTCGATCAGCCACAGGGCTTCGCGCATCAGCGCACCCTGGATGCGGTTGCCGAGAAAGCCGATCACGTCCTTCTTCACCTGCACCGGCCGCTTGCCCAGCGAGGCCATGATCGCGCCGACCTTTTCAGCAACGGTCACGTCGCTGTGGACCGACCGCACGACCTCGACCAGCGGGATCAGGTGCGCCGGCATGAAGAAGTGCAGGCCCAGCATGCGGCCCTGCGTCTTGAGGCCCTTGGCGATCTCGCTGATCGGGAAGCTCGAGGAATTCGAGGTGAGCGCGCAGTCGGGTCGCGCGAGTTTCTCCATGTCGGCGAAGATCTGCTGCTTCAGCGCCAGGTCCTCCGTCACCGTTTCGACGACCAGGTCGATCTTGGGCCACGGCGCTTCGGGAAGTGTTGCATAGGTCGCGAGGCCCGACGTGTCGGCGGGCTTGCCCATCGACGCCAGCGCCTTGGCGGCTGCCGCCGGCAGGCCGTCGCGCGTGGAAGCCGAGCGCGACACCACATCGACCTTCCAGCCGCCGCCCAGGAACATGGCGATGATGCCCACGCCCATGGTCCCGCCACCCAATACCAGTGCGCGCTGTTCGCTTTGCGACATTCTTTGTCCTCCCATATCGACGAGCCCCCGGGGGCGGGGCAATATCCGCGACCAATTCATCGGCTTCAACCCGGGGGAAACGCATGAGCGCCACCTTTAAAGACATCGGCGTCAGCACGGACGGTCACGTCGGTATCGTCGAGATCCAGCGCCCGCCGCACAATTTCTTCGACAATTCGCTGATCAATCAGATCGCCGACGCCTTCGAGGCCTTCGACAGGGACATGAACGTCCGCGCCTATGTGCTGTGCGCGCAGGGCAAGTCGTTCTGCGCCGGTGCCGACTTTGCCAACCGGCCGCAGACCGGCGCGGCCGAGAGCGGCAAGCACCTCTACAAGGAGGCGACGCGCCTGTTTCGCTCCAAGAAGCCCAGCGTGGCGGCGGTCCAGGGCGCAGCGATCGGCGGCGGCCTTGGCCTCGCGATCATGCCGGACTTCCGCGTCGCCTGTCCGGAATCGCGCTTCGCCGCCAACTTCACGCGGCTGGGCTTTCATCCCGGCTTCTCGCTCACCTTCACGCTGCCGCGGCTGATCGGCCAGCAGCGCGCCAACCTGATGTTCTACACCGGTCGTCGAATCGGTGGTGAGGAAGCCTTCGCCTGGGGCATGGCCGACGTACTGGTGCCGCTGGCCGACGTGCGCAAGGCGGCCATCGACCTCGCCAAGGAGATTGCCGAGGGCGCGCCGCTCGCCGTCCAGTCGACGCGCGAGACCATGCGCCGCGGCTTTGCCGACGGGGCCGAGGCCGCCACCGAACGCGAACTCACCGAGCAGGATTGGACACGCAAGACCGAGGACTTCAAGGAAGGCATCAAGTCCTACGCCGAGAAGCGCCCCGGCAACTGGAAGGGTCGCTAGATCTCATGACGCAGGTCTCGGGCAAGGTCGCCGTCGTCACTGGCGGTGCTTCCGGTATCGGCGAGGCCTGCTCGGAGACGCTGGCGCGTGAGGGGGCAGCGGTCCTCATCACCGACATCGACGGTGCCCTAGGCAAGGACGTCGTCCAGCGCATCATCAAGGCCGGCGGCAAGGCGCACTATCTGCCTCATGACGTGCGCGACGAGGCCGCCTGGCCCGGCGTGATCGCCGAGGCCGAGAAGCGCTTCGGCCGGCTCGACATCATGGTGGCCAATGCCGGCATCGGCATCATGGCGCCGATCGCCGAGATGACGCTCGCCGACTGGCAGCGCCAGCAGGCGATCAACCTCGATGGCGTGTTCCTCTCGATCAAGCACTCGATCCCGGCAATGAAACGTGCCGGCGGCGGCTCGCTTGTGCTCATGTCGTCGATCGCGGGCCTGCGCGGCGCGCCCGGACTTGCCGCCTATTCGGCGACCAAGGGCGGCGTGCGGCTGCTGGCCAAGTCGGTGGCGCTCGAGCATGCGCACGACAACATCCGCTGCAATTCGGTCCATCCCGGCATCATCGCCACGCCGATCTGGGGCAAGATCCCGACCGGAGCCGAAGGCAACCGCCGCAATGCGCCGATCGATCCGCGCGAGCGCGCCGCTGCATCCGTGCCGTTGCCGCGCGTCGGCGAGGCGCAGGACATCGCCAACGGCGTGCTGTTCCTCTGCACCGAGGCGGCGAACTACATGACCGGCCAGGAGTTGGTCATCGACGGCGGCATGACCGCCGGCGGAAGGCCGACACGGCCGCAATAGCCTCGATGGGCGGCGCTTCGGCACGAGGCTGGATCGCCGTCGCGGCCGTGAGCGGCGCGATCTCGGTCGTTGTCGGCGCCTTTGCCGCGCACGGCATCGATCCCGCCACGGCGGCCGGCGCGAAGGCGCGCGAATGGCTACAGACCGGCAGCCAATACGAGATGATCCATGCGCTCGCCATGCTGGTCATCGCCGCTCTCTGTGCCGTCGGGCGGCTGGAGAAACGGCTCGCGATCGCCGCGCAATGCCTGTTCCTTCTGGGTGGTGTGCTGTTTCCCGGCGCCCTCTACGCGATGGCCTTCGGCGGTCCGCGATGGTTCGGCGCCGTCGCGCCGATCGGTGGGACCGCCTTCATCCTGGGCTGGCTCTGCCTGGGTCTCGCGGCGTTGACCAAGCCCGACGCCGACTGACGTCAGGAAGGCTGCTCGTCCATCAGCACGGTCGGGTGGACGGCCGGCGCACCGCATGTGACGATTGCACCCGGAAAGACGGTGTTTGGGGGAACGGCGGCATGAAGGTCGGCGGCTGGTTTGGGCTCTGCGGCGTCGCACTTTTTCTGCCGAACCTTACTGCGGCCGATTCAATCTCCGGGTCATCAACCCAGATCGGTGCCTGGCGGGTCACCGCCTATACGCGCAATCAGACCGGCATGTTCGACCACTGCGCGCTCTATCGCGTGCAGAACGAGGGCTTCGGCCTCGCACTCGGCTACACCGTGCACGGCATCTGGACTTTGGCCGCCGAGGCGCCAACCTGGAACCTTGTTGCCAAGGAATCCTACACCGCGACGTTGCAGGTCGGCTCTGCGTCCTACATCGCCACCGGCCGCGCCTTCGATACCCGTGGCATGACCTTCAACGTGGCACCCGAGATCTTCGACCAACTCAAGTCGGGCACTCAATTCACGGTATCGGCCAACCAGAAGCGCTACACGATCAGTCTCGACGGCATCGAGGCCGCCCAGCAGCGCACGCGCGATTGCGTCAAGCAGTACGCGACGGCCGCGCGGCCCCCGTCCCCGTCCCCGCCGGGAACGGCGAACACACTGGTGACGGTGATCCAGACGCTGCTGACCCGGCTCGGATACGATCCCGGCCCGACCAACGGCGTCGCCGGGCTCAAGACCAATATGGCGATCTCGGCCTTTCAGAAGAGCATCGGCGAGCGCGGCGACGGTCTGCCGTCGGAGGCTCTGCGCGGCCAGCTTGAGAGAGCGGTGGCCTCGCGCGGCCCTGCTGGAAATTCAGGCAGCGCGCCGGCACCAGCGGTCTCAGCGCCACCGTCGACCCAACGCCCGCCCGGGACCCCGAAGGAAAAGGCCGCTGTGAGTTCGGGCACCGGCTTCTTCATCGCGCCCAGCACCGTCGTTACCAACTTCCATGTGGTCAACGGCTGCGTCGAGTTGCGCCTGCGCAAGAGCGGAGGCGACTTGGGCCCTGCGCGCGTTGTTGCAACCAGCCGCTCCGACGATCTGGCCGCGTTGCGCGCCTCGAACCCGTCGAAGAGCTTCTTCAAGTTACGGGTCGGCGCGCCGATCAAACCCGCCGAGCCGGTGCTGGTGTTCGGCTATCCGCTGGCCGAGGCACTGTCGTCGGCCGGCAACACCACACTCGGCAACGTCACTGCGCTGACCGGCATGCGCGACGACTCGCGCTTCCTCCAGATCTCGGCCGCGGTGCAGCCCGGCAATAGCGGTGGCCCGGCGGTCGACGAGGCCGGTCGCCTGATGGGCGTGGTCGTTTCCAAGCTGAATGCTGTCGCCATCGCGCGCATCACCGGCGACATTCCCCAAAATGTGAACTTCGCCATCAAGGTAACGACCCTCATGAATTTCCTCGAGGCGCACAACATTGCCTACGAGCCAGCCGACGTCGCCGCGCGCGAATTGCCGGTGACCGAGCGTGCCCAGCGAGCGGATGCCAGCAGTATTCAGGTGGAATGCTGGAAATAGTATTTTGGAGCGCCCTTGATCGCGTCAGAGCGCTGGGACGCTACGACAGTTGCTCGTCCATCAGCTTGAGCGCTTCGGCCGCGAAAGCGCGCATGTTGGCGACGCGATCAGCCGAGCCGGTGCGCAAGGTGCGCGCGATGCTGCCTTTGGGGCCGACCACGGCCACGCAGGTGTGGCCTGCCGGATCGCCGTAGGAGTTGCCGGTCGGCCCTGACGCGCCGGTCTCGGCCAGGCCCCAGGTCGTCTTCAACCGCTCACGCACATGCTCGGCGGCCAGCAGCGCCCACGGCTCGGAGGAGGAGCGCACGCCGGCGCGTTTTTCGCGCGGGACAGCCAGGAAAGCATCACCCGCGGGGCGCGTATAAACCACGGCTCCGCCCATGAAGTAGGCCGAGGCGCCGGGCACCGAGAGCAGCAGGGCGGAGACGAGTCCGCCGGCCGAGGATTCGGACACGCCGACGGTTTCCTTACGGGCTTTCAGTTTCTCGCCGACTTTCTTGGCGAGCGGCAAAAGCGAATCCATCGGGTCAGTCCTTCTTGGTGAAGATGTCGAGCACCAGCGGCACTTGCTGGCCCATCCACATCGCACGGTCGCGGTGATCTTCGAGATCGTGCCCGGTGTTGGGATGGATGAACACCGTGAGGTCGCCGCGGTTGAGCGTCAACCACGACAGCAGCGGCGCAAACTGTTCGTTCTTGAACGCGACCTGGTAGCTGAAGCGCGGATGCGGTCCGACGGGCCGTTCGTGAAAGCGGCCCATCTCGATGGGAAAGGCTTTTTCGATGCGCTCGCGCAGCGCCCAGGCGGCGTCGCGCGAGGCGGGGTCGAAGTAGACATGGGCATGCCAGTCGAGGATTTGAGGTGTGTTCATGGGTCTAGCCTAGCACATCCCACGACCCGCCTGACGGAACCCAGAGCCGTTCCCCGATGCGGGCCGGCTTGCTAGGGTCGGCCATCATGAACTTCGATTTTTCCGACGATCAGAAGCTGCTCAAGGAGCAGGTTCGCAAATTCCTCGCCGACAAGTGCCCGACCAAAGTGGTTCGGCGCGTGCTCGACGGCAACGAAACCCACGCCGACGATGTCTGGAAGGGCCTCGTCGACCTCGGCGTGCCCGGCCTCGGGATCGCCGAGGAATACGGCGGCTCGGGTCTCTCGCCGCTCGAAGTCTGCGTCGTTGCCGAGGAGATCGGCCGCGCGGCGGCACCCGTGCCGTTCGATACGTCCGTCGTGCTGGCGACCGAGGCGCTGAAGCTCGCGGGCTCCGACGCGCAGAAGAAGAAGTGGCTGACCGACCTCGCGTCGGGCAAGGCGATCGGCACGCTCGCCATCGCCGAGGGGCCGCAGCCACCCAAGCCGCGCAACGTCCGGACGATGTTCGGTGGCGGTCGCGTCAACGGCAAGAAAGTGCCGGTGACCGACGGCGAGGCGGCAACCTTCGCGATCGTCCTGGCCAACACCGGCGGCGCCGGCGACCGCGCCTTGTCACTGGTGCTGGTCGACCTGAAACAGGCTGCGGTGTCGAAGAAGCGGGTCGATACGATCGATCCGGCGCGCAAGCACGCCGAACTCACCTTCAAGGATGCCTCGGCCGAGCTGCTGGGCGGCGAAGGCGAGGGCTGGCAGCTCCTCGAACGACTCTACGATGCGGCGGCGGTCTATTTCGCCTTCGCGCAGGTCGGCGGCGCCGAGGCTGCGATGTGGATGGCGCGCGACTATGCGCTGCAGCGCCAGGCCTTCGGCCGTGCCATCGGCTCTTACCAGGCGATCAAGCACAAGCTCGCCGACTGCTACGTCAAGCTCGAGCTTGCCCGCTCCAACGCCTACTACGGCGCGATGATGCTGACCGAGGGCGGCGCCGACCTCGCTGTCGCGGCCGCCGCGGCGCGCATCGCCGCCACCGAGGCCTACGATTTCGCCGCCAAGGAGAACATCCAGACCCACGGCGGCATCGGCTTCACCTGGGAGGCCGACACGCAGTTCCATTATCGCCGGTCGCGCCTGATGGCGCTGTCGATCGGCGGGCCGATGGCGTGGAAGGACAAGTTGGTCACCCGGCTCGAACAGAAGAACGCGGCGTAGGAGGAAACCACCATGGACTTCAACGACACGCCCGAAGAAGCCGCCTTCCGCAAGGAAGTCCGGACCTGGCTCGACGCCAATGCCACCCACAAGAGCGACGACAAGCAGAGCTTTCGCGCTCGCAACGACGATCCCGAGCTCCTGAAGAAAGCCAAGGCGTGGCAGGACAAGAAGGCCAAGGCGGGTTACGCCCGCATCACCTGGCCCAAGGAATTTGGTGGCCGCGGCGCCTCGCCGATCCTGCAGGTGATCTACCAGCAGGAGGAGGCCAATTTTCTGGTGCCGCTCGGCTTCTTCGACATCGGCCTCGGCATGTGCATTCCCACCATGATGGCCTATGCCAAGCCCGAGCAGCTCGCGCGCTACGTGAAGCCGGCGCTGCATGGCCAGGAAGTATGGTGCCAGCTCTTCTCCGAGCCCGCCGCTGGCTCGGACGTGGCCGGCATCCGCACCAAGGCGGAAAAAGATGGTGACGGCTGGGTGATCAACGGCCAGAAGGTCTGGACGTCGGGCGCGCACTATTGCGACTACGGCATCGTCATCACCCGCACCGATCCCAATGTGCCCAAGCACGCGGGCCTCACCATGTTCTTCCTCGACATGAAGACGCCGGGCGTGGAAGTGCGGCCGATCAAGCAGATCTCGGGCGGCGCCAATTTCAACGAGGTCTTCTTCACCGACGTGCGCATTCCCGATAGCCAGCGGCTGGGCAAGGTGGGCGAGGGCTGGAAGGCGGCGCTCACGACGCTGATGAACGAGCGTCTCGCCGTCGGCCTGCCGTCGGGCGGTCTCGACATCGACGAGCTTATGGAACTTGCGCGCGACACCGACCTCGAGGATGGCCCCGCCATCCGCAACCAGCAGGTCCGCGGCAAGATCGCCGAATGGTACGTGCAGCAGCAGGGGCTGAAGCTCACCCGCTACCGCACGCTGACGGCGCTTTCCAAGGGCCAGACGCCGGGACCGGAATCCTCGATCATCAAGATCGTGGCCGCTCCCAAGATGCAGGACATGGGTGCCTTCGCCATGGAGTTGATGGGCCACGCCGGCATCATGAAGGAGGACGTGCCGCATGCGGCCGGCTTCCAGGCGCAGTGGATCGGCGGCGCGGGCTTCCGCATCGCCGGCGGCACCGACGAGATCCTGCGCAACATCGTGGCCGAGCGGGTGCTGGGTCTTCCGGCGGACATCCGCGTCGACAAGGATATTCCCTTTAGTCAGTTGGGGAAGAAGTAAGCGTCCTTAGCGATTCTGAACCGCGCGGGCTTTCGCGCTTGATTACAAGCGCTGCCGCCCGCCAGCGCCTATGAAGGCGCTACCGCATCTTCAACGCCCATTCTGTATACTTCTTCGCCTGGGCCTGGGTGTCGGCGTAGTACTTGGCGTACTCGGCACCGACCATGGGCTTCAGCGCCAGGCCGACGGCATCCATCTTCTGCTGCATCTCGGGGCTCTTGATCGCTTTCAGGAAGGCGGTCTCGATCACCTTCACGATGTCGGCCGGCGTGCCCTTGGGCGCACCGACACCGCGCGTCGAGGACGAGATCACCGTGGTGTAGCCCAGGTCCTTGGTGGTCGGCACATCGGGCAGGAACTTGGAGCGCTCGGTGTCGGTGACCGCAAGGCCGCGAACCTCGCCGGACTGGACACGCTTGAAGACGCTGCCGACGTTGTCGAAGGCCACGTCGACGTGGCCGCCCAGGACGCCCGCGAGCTGCTGGGTGCCGCTGTCGAAGTGGACGATGCGGAACTCGACCTTGGCCGCCTCCTGCAGCATCAGGATGGCCAGATGATCGTCGCTCAGGATGCCGGTGGTGCAGGCGCTGAGCTTGCCCGGCGCCTTCTTGGCCGCGTCGATCAGGTCGGCCAGCGTCTTGTAGGGGCTGTCGCCCTTGACCCAGATCAGGCCGGGATCGAGCACTTGGTTGATGATGGGAATGAAGCTGTCGACGTTGAACATCGCCTTGCGTTCGGGGTCGAGGATGATGGTGTTCACGGCGGGCAGATTGAGGAAGCCCAGCGTGTAGCCGTCGGGCTTGGCGCGCGCGACTTCGGTGAAGCCGATCTGGCCCCCGGCGCCCGCCTTGTTGACCACGGTGATCGGCTGGCCGAGGTCCTTTTCGGCGGCGGCGGCGAGGATGCGCGCCCCGATGTCGGTGCTGCCGCCGGGGGCAAAGGCCACGACGAGCTGCACGGCGCGGCGTGGATAATTCTGGGCGACGGCGGGACTTGCGACGGTGACAGCTGCCGAGGCGGCGAGCAGGGTGCGGCGACGAATGAGCATCTTTCTTTCCTTCCTTTTTGCGTATTCGACTGTTTATTCGCTATCGCCTTCCCGGAGCGGGGCGAGCGAGCGCGGCTTGAACAAGAGAAAGCCGACCACGATCACGGGCACGGCGAGCAGCGTGAGCGCCACCGGCCGGTCGAGGAAGATGGCGAAGCTGCCGCCGGAGATCTCCAGCGTCGTGCGCAGCGATTTCTCCATCATCGGACCCAGGATCAGCGCCAGGATGGCCGGCGCGATCGGGAAGTCGAGCTTGCGCAGCAGGTAGCCCAGGATGCCGAAGCCCAGCATGACCCAGACATCGAACAGGCTCTGCTTCAGCCCATAGGCGCCGATCACGCAGAAGATCAGCACGCCGGCGCACATGTAGCTGAAGGGGATCTTGAGCAGCTTGGCCCACAGGCCGACCAGCGGCAGGTTGAGGATCAGCAACAGCACGTTGCCGACGAAGAAGCTCGCGATCACCGTCCAGACCAGCGCCGGCTGCTCCTGGAACAGGAAGGGGCCCGGCGTGATGCCGTTGATGATGAAGGCGCCCATCAGCACCGCGATGGTGGGCGAGCTCGGGATGCCGAGCGCCAACAGCGGCACCATGGCAGCATTGGCATAGGCGTTGTTGGCGGTCTCGGCCGAGGCCACGCCCTCGATCGCGCCCTTGCCGAAGCGTTCCGGCGTCTTGGAGACGCGCTTTTCCAGCACGTAGGCCATGAAGGTCGGCACGATGGCGCCAACCCCCGGGATCAGGCCCAGCACGAAGCCGACGACGGTGCCGCGGCCGATCGCGCCCACCGACTGTTTGCATTCCGCAGCCGTCGGCATCCAGCTCTTGAGCTCCGCCTCAACCATATGGGTCTGGCGCTTCTCCGCCGCGAGCAGCAGCTCGGCCACGCCGAACAGGCCCATGACGACCGGGATGAAGCCGATGCCGTCGTAGAGTTCCTCGACGCCGAAGGTGAAGCGCGGCGCGCCACGCACCGGATCGACACCGACCAGGGCGAACAGCAGGCCGATCACCGTCATCAGCAGCGCTGCCATCATGTTGTTGCCGGCAAGGCCCACGACCAGGCAGAGGCCCGCGACCATGAGGGCGAAGAACTCGGCCGGCCCGAACTTCAGCGCCAGCGAGGCGAGCGGCATGGCGACGACGACCAGCGCCACCGTGGCCAGCGTGCCGCCGACGAAGGAGCCAATCGCGGCGATCCCCAGCGCCGATCCGGCGCGACCCTGGCGGGCCATCTGATGGCCGTCGATACAGGTCACGACCGAGGCCGCCTCGCCCGGCACGTTGATCAGCACCGATGTAATCGTGCCGCCGTACATCGCGCCGTAGTAGATGGCGCTCAGCATGATGATGGCGCCGGTGGCGTCGAGGCTGAAGGTGAGCGGGATCAGGATCGCCGTGCCGGCTGCCGGTCCGAGGCCGGGCAATACACCGATCAGTGTGCCGAGCACGCATCCTGCCAGGGCAAACAGCAGGTACTTGACCGAGAGAGCCGCGGCGAAACCCGCGAGTAGATGGTGGAGCGAGTCCATGGGCCTAGTTCCAGATCCGGCCATCCGGCAGGAGCACATCCAGCCAGTGGGTGAAGACGTAATAGACGCCGAAGCTGCCGCCGACGGCAAACAGCGCGATCACCCACCAGCGCCGCTCGCCGAGCGCGATCACCAGGGCGGCATTGAACACCAGCATGGCGAGGCGGAAACCCACGACCTCCATCGCCGCCGCTGCGGCAGCCATCAGGAGGACGATGGCGAGCCAGCGCATGCCGCCGGCGCCGTATGGCAGGATGCGGACCTCTTCGTCTGTCGCAGGAGTGGCGGGCTCGCGGAAGGTGGTGAAGAGAAGGCCAAGTGCCAGGACCACGCCGAACAGCGCCAGCCAGAACGGAAAGAAGCCCGGGCCGGGGCCCAGACGATCTGTCAGTGACAGCAGCAAGGACTGCCAGACTGCAAACAGGCAGAACGCCAGCATGGCGCCCGTCGCGATCAGTCGACCCTGGCGCATGCCCGTCGACCCTCCCTATATTTCTTTTCTTGTTCTGGAGTGCAGCATAGCTGCAAACGAAGCGCGTGCAAATCTGTGGTGGATCGGGAGGAAGAGAATGAACAGGCTGGACGGCAAGGTCGCATTTCTGTCAGGCGCCGCGCGCGGCATCGGCGGTGAAAGCGCGAAACTGATGGCAAGTGTCGGCGCCAAGGTGGCGATCGGCGACGTGCTGGAAGAGCGTGGCCGCCAGACCGTGCGCGAGATCGAGGCTTCGGGCGGGCAGGCGCTGTTCGTGCCGCTCGATGTCACCAAGGAGGAGAGCTGGGCCGCGGCGATGGACGCAACGGTGAAGAAGTTCGGCGGCCTCGACATCCTGGTGAACAATGCCGGCATCTTCGTCGGCAAGGGCGTCGAGGATGCCTCAATGGACGACTGGCACCGGCTGGTCGCCGTCAACCTGACGGGCGTGGTCCTGGGCACGCGGGCAGCGTTGCCTCACCTCAAGACGAGCGCCAGACAAAGCGCTCATGGTTCGGCGATCGTCAATCTGGCTTCGATCGCGGGCCTGGTGGGCTCGCAGCTTGATCCACTCTATTCGCTGACCAAGGGCGGCGTGACGCTCTTCACCAAGTCGACGGCGCTGGAATTCGGCCGCAAGGGCTACAGGATCCGCGTCAACTCCATCCATCCCGGCCTGATCGAGACCGACATGGGCCAGCAGACCTTTGTGATGCGCGCCAAGCAGGTCGGCACCAACGATACGGAGAGGGCACGTGAGGCGACGCTCGCGCTGCACCCGATCGGCCGGCTGGGTCAGGCGACCGACATCGCCAAGGGCATCGTCTTCCTGGCCTCGGATGACGCGGGCTTCATGACGGGCGCGGGCCTTGTCGTCGATGGCGGCTGGACCGCTCACTAGGGTGCAGTCCAAGGGCCGCTCTTGTCAGAAGATCCCGGCGGCGAGACCGGCGGCCATGGCTGCGCCCAGTTCTTCGCACTGGTCGACGAAGGCTGGCTGCCAGGCGCCCTTGCAGATCAGCGGCTCCTGTACGGCGCGCCAGCGCAGGCCGGTCGTGATCGTCTCGACGCCGCGGCGGGTTCCCGTGCCGTCGCTGCCGGCGCGGATGTAGAGCGCGTAGGGCAGGCCTTGGGTCTTCTCGAGGCAGGGGTTGTAGTTGCGGTCGAAGAAGTCCTTCAGGGCGCCGCTCATGTAGCCCAGGTTCTCGGTCGTCCCCAGGATGATCGCCTGCGCCGCCAGCACGTCCTCCGGGCCGGCTTGAAGCGGCGCCAAGACCCGGACATCGAGGTCCGTTTCGCTCCGCGCGCCGCGCTCGACGGCCCCCCGCAGCGCAAGCGTGTTGTCCGATGGGGCGTGGGCCACGATCAGCAGGCGTTTCGACATCCCCCGATTTTAACCCGATACTCCGTGCCATGCTCAAAAAACTCCTGATCGCCAATCGCGGCGAAATCGCCATCCGCATTGCCCAGGCCGCCGCCGAACTCGGCATCGCCACGGTCGGTATCCACTCCGAGGACGACGCCACGTCGCTGCACATCAGGCGAGTCGACGAGGCCAGAGCGTTGAAAGGCAAGGGGGCGGCGGCCTATCTCGACATCGGCGGGGTGATCGCCGCGGCAAAGGCGGCGGGCTGCGATTCGGTTCATCCCGGTTACGGCTTCCTGTCGGAGAATGCCGCTTTTGCCCGCGCCTGCACCGAAGCGGGACTGATCTTCGTGGGGCCGACGCCGGAACAGCTCGACCTGTTCGGCGACAAGGCGCAGGCCCGGGCCCATGCTGCTGAAACCGGCGCGCCGCTGCTGCCCGGCACCGAGGGCGCCGCCAACCTCGCCGGCGTGAACGCGTTCTTCGCCCTGCATGCCGGCACGGGCATCATGATCAAGGCGATTGCCGGCGGCGGCGGGCGCGGTATGCGGGCCGTACGCAAGGACACCGAGATCGCCGAAGCCTTCGAGCGTTGCGGTGCGGAGGCCAAGGCCGCGTTCGGCAACGGCGCGCTTTATGCCGAAAGGCTGATCGACCGTGCGCGCCACATCGAGGTCCAGATCGTGGGCGACGGCAAGGGCGGGATCGTGGCCTTCGGCGAACGCGACTGTACGATCCAGCGGCGCAACCAGAAGATCGTCGAGATGGCGCCGAGCCCGGGCCTGTCTGTCGACCTGCGCCAGAAGATCATTTCGGCTGCGGTCGGCATGGCGAAGGCGGTGAAGTATCGCAGCCTCGGCACTTTCGAATTTCTGGTCGATGCGGACAGCAAGCAGCCGTTCTTCTGCTTCATCGAAGCCAATCCCCGACTGCAGGTCGAACACACCGTCACGGAAGAGGTCTACGGCGTCGATCTGGTGAAGGCGCAGCTTCGTCTCGCCGCGGGCGCCAGCCTGGCCGAGGTCGGTGTCGTCGGCGCGAGTTCGCGCGGCTACGCCATCCAGCTTCGCGTCAACATGGAGACCATGACAGCCGACGGTTCGGCAAAGCCGGGTGGCGGCACGCTGACGGCTTTCGAGCCGCCGGCCGGCCGCGGCGTGCGTGTCGACACCTACGGTTATGCCGGCTATCGCACCAATCCCAATTTCGACTCCCTGCTTGCCAAGGTGATCGTTCACGCAGCTTCGTTCGAGGAGGCGCTGGCCTGTGCCGAGCGGGCGCTGGCGGCATTCCGGCTGGAGGGCGCGCCGTCCAATATCGCCTTCCTGCGCGCCCTGCTGGCTCATCGCGACTTCCGTGACGACAAGGTCTACACGCGCTTCATCGACGATCACGCAGCCGAACTCCTGGCTTCCGCCGCCAAGCTGAAGGCTGGCCTCTTCTTTGAGGCAGCGACGCCCGCGCCGGCGCCTGCGCCCGCCGCCGGCATCCGCCAGGCAGGGGCCCGGGTCGATGCCGTTGATCCCTTGGCGGTGCTGGCTTTCGGCAAGGCCAAAGCCGAGGTTGCAGCACCTGCGGCCGAGAGCGAGGCGCCCGAGGGCACGGTGGCGGTGCCGGCGCCGATGCAAGGCACAATCGTCAGCATCGCGGTGGTGGAAGGCGATGCCGTTGCGGCCGGCCAGGCGCTGCTGGTGATGGATGCCATGAAGATGCAGCACGAGATCCGCAGTCCTGTCCGGGGTTATGTGCGGCGGATCGCGGTCGCAGCGGGCGAGACGATCTACGAGGGCCATGCGCTCCTTTTCGTCGAGGAGGCGGACGTCGAGGTGAAGGGCGCTGCGATCGAGGAGAAAATCGACCTCGATCACATCCGGCCCGACCTCGCCGAATACTTCGAGCGCCGGGCGATGACCCTCGACGAAAGGCGGCCTGATGCGGTGGCGCGGCGGCGCAAGACCAACCAGCGCACGGCGCGGCAGAATCTCGACGATCTGGTCGATCCCGGCAGCTTCGTCGAATACGGCGCCTTCGCCATTGCCAGCCAGCGCACGCGCCGCACGGCCGAGGACCTGATCGAGAAGACGCCGGCCGACGGCCTGATCACCGGCATCGGCCGGGTCAATGGCTCGCTGTTCGGGCCCGAGCAGAGCCGTGTCGCCGTGGCACACTACGACTACACCGTGCTGGCCGGCACCCAGGGCAAAAACAACCATCACAAGAAGGACCGGCTGTTCGAGATCGTGGAGAAGCAGCGAATCCCGCTGGTGTTCTTCACCGAGGGCGGCGGTGGCCGGCCGGGCGACATCGATGTGCAGTCGGTCGCCGGGCTCAACACCATGGCCTTCCACATCTTCGGTCGGCTGAGCGGGGCGGTACCGCTGGTCGGGATCAATTCCGGCCGCTGCTTCGCGGGCAATGCCGCGATCCTCGGCTGTTGCGACGTGGTCATCGCCACGAAGAACTCGTCCATCGGCATGGGCGGGCCGGCAATGATCGAGGGCGGCAATCTCGGCGTGTTCTCGCCTGAGGAAGTGGGCCCGATGAGTGTGCAGGTCCCCAACGGCATGGTCGACATCGCCGTCGAAGACGAGGCCGAGGCGGTCGCGGTGGCCAAGAAGTATCTCTCCTACTTCCAGGGCACCCTGCCGGAGTGGCGGGCCGCCGACCAGCGGATGCTGCGACGCGTGATCCCCGAGAACCGCCTGCGGGTCTACGACGTGCGCGACGTGATCGCGACATTGTGCGACGAGGGCTCGGTCCTCGAGCTGCGTCGCGCTTTCGGCCCGGGCATGGTGACGGCCTTTGCCCGCATCGAAGGCAAGCCGCTCGGCATCGTCGCCAACAACCCGACGCATCTTGCCGGCGCCATCGACTCGGATGGCTCGGACAAGGCCGCGCGCTTCCTGCAGCTCTGCGATGCCTTCGACATACCGATCCTGTTCCTGTGCGACACGCCCGGCATGATGGTCGGACCGGAAGTCGAGAAGACCGCGCTGGTTCGCCATTGCTCGCGGCTGTTCGTGACTGGTGCCAATCTCACCGTGCCGTTCGGCACCATCGTGCTGCGCAAGGCCTACGGACTTGGCGCCCAGGCGATGGCGGGCGGTTCGTTCCACGCGCCGACCTTTGCGCTCAGCTGGCCGACCGGCGAATTCGGCGGCATGGGCCTGGAGGGGGCCGTGAAGCTCGGCTATCGCAAGGAACTGGAAGCGATCACCGATCCGGCGGAGCGGCGTGCGCTGTTCGACGAGATGGTGGCGGCGGCCTATGCCCGGGGCAAGGCGCTCAGCACGGCGACCTATTTCGAAGTCGACGAGGTCATCGACCCCGCCGATTCGCGGCGCTGGATCTCGACCGCGCTGCTGGGAGCGGTGTCGAAGCCGGTGCGCTCGACCAAGAAGCGGCCGAACATCGACACCTGGTAGAGGATCGCGCAGTAGTGCGATCCAGAACGTAGAGGATCGCGCTACTCGCTCCTCGTTACTGGGCGATCCAGAACGTGTCGGGTTGATAGAGGCCGATGTATCCGCCCGGATCCCAGGCGGAATAGCCTTCCTTGGGCACATTGCGCACCTTGGGGCCGACCACGATGGGCTGGCGGATGCCGTTTACCGTGCCGATCGAGAATACTTCATCGGCACTGGCCGCGAGGATCTTGTCCCATGCCTTGCGGCGGTCGGCGGGGTCGGCCGATGTTTCCCATTCCTTCACATAGTCGAGCAGCTTGCAGGCCGACTCCATGTCGCATTTTTCGCCCTTGGTACCCTTGGATTCCATGAACATGCCCCAGCGGGACCACTGGAGCCCGCCCTGCATCGTCGGCGCGAACTCCTTGGGGCTGGTGTTGACCGTCGGCACCGCGGTCACGTTTCCGGCGTAGGCCGTCATGATCGCTTCACCCGAGAAGGCCCGCAGCCGGAAATTCTCGAGCGTCTGAGGCTTGCTCAGCATCTTGATGCCGACCTTCTTCCAGAATTCGGTGATCAGCTGCAGGGCGTCGGTATCTTCGGTCTCCTCGCTCGCAAGCTCGACCACGATGGTTGCCGGCTTGCCGCTGGGTAGCAACCGGATGCCGTCGGCCCCGCGCTTGGCGAGGCCAGCCTCGTCGAGGAGCTTATTGGCGAGCTTGGGATCGTACTTGGCCCACTTGGTGGCATATTCCGGCTTGAACAGCACGGAACGCTCCATGACCGTATTGTTGGAGGGTTTGGCGAGGCCCAGATAGACGACCTGATTCAACTCATCGCGATCGATCGCCAACGACAGTGCGCGACGGAAGCGGACATCGCGCATCAGCTTTCGCCATTCCTCGTCGCTCGCGGTCAGGTTGGGATAGAGCGCGATCTGGGAACCGGATCCGGATTCCCACAACCGGACACTGACGCCCGACGACTTGGCGCTCTTCTGCAGGAAGGTGTAGTCGCGCATGTTGAGATAGCGCGGCTGCAGGTCCGCCTCGCCGAGGCCTGCCTTGGCCGGGATGAGGTTGGTCGCAGCGACCGTGAACACCACGTCGTCGATGTAGGGAAGCTGCTGCCCCTTCTCGTCGAGGCGGTGGTAGTAGGGATTGCGCGTGAAGACGAAACGCTGGGCCGGCGGCACGGTGGTGAGCACCCACGGATTGAGCGTCGGCATGTCGACATTGCTGTTGCCGTACATCACGTCTTGGCGCCGGTAGATGTTGACCCAACGGCTACCCTTGTAAAGTTTCAGGATCTCTTCTTCAGGCGTGTACTTGCCGTGCAGTTTCTTGAGGTAGTGCGCTGGCCGGAAGAGGAAGAGTGGCGCCGCGCGTGCCTGGCTCTCGATGAAGTAGGGGTTGGGCTTGTCCCAGGTGTACTTGATCGTCCGCTCGTCAATGATGTCGACCTTGGGCGGCTTGCCGTCGACCATGAGCTCGACCGAAGGACCCGAAGGCGAGAGGTCAGGGTTGTTGGCAATATCTTCCCAGAAGAAGCGGAAATCCTCGGTGGTGAAGGGATGACCGTCCGACCATTTGTGGCCGGCGCGCAGCTTCAGGGTGAATTCACGGCCTTCCTTGACCTCGTAGCTTTCCAGGAGGTCGGGGTGCAGCTGGAACTTGTCATCGTAGATGATCAAGCGGGTGTAGCTGTAGATCGTCATCAGGCGCGTATCGCGCGCACTCGAGACCAGCATGTTCAGTTGGCCGCCCTGCTTGCCCGGACCGTCGTCGCCGGCGAATTTCTTGACGATCCAGGGCTGCTCGGGAATGCGCTTGGCGATCGGCGGCAGCTTGCCGGCCTTCACCTGTTCGGCCAGCGACGGCGTTTCCTGCAGCGTCGGCAGCGGATCGGCGGCAAACGCCGGCGTCCACATCAGCCCGAACATGAGCGCCCGGGTCAGAACACGTCTTTTCATGAATAGCCTCACCATTTGCCCGCGCTCCGATACAGTCGTTGCTGACGGTTTCGCCGAGCGGTCGTCCCTGTGCCAGATCAAATCGTCGAATGGCTTCAGCGTCAATGCTGACGGTGTGCAATGGTTCCCGACATCGTCCAATGGTGGCGAAATTGTGACGTCGCATTGACGCGTAGCGGTGGACGCGCAAGAACGGCGGGCAACAGATTTAAGTGCCGGGGGAAAAATGGCGAGCGGCCTCGAGAGTGAATTTGCGACGCTCCATGAAATCGTCAAGGCGGCCAAGACCCGTCTCAGTCCCAACATCTGGGACTATCTCATCGGCGGGACCGAGACCGAGACGACGCTCCGGCGCAATCGGATGGCGCTGGATTCCATCGCCTTCAAGCCGCGTGTGCTGCGCGACGTATCGAAGATCGACCCATCGTCGGAGATCTTCGGCCGCAAGCTCCGGCTGCCGGTCCTGCTGGCGCCGGTCGGTTCGCTTGAATCCTTCGAACCGGGCGGTGGCATCACCGTCGCCAAAGGCGCCGGCGCGGGCAACGTGGGGATGCTGATCAGCTCGGTGACGACGCTCAAGCTGGAGGACATCGTGAAGGGCGGCGCCGCGCCCAAGATCTACCAGCTCTATGTGCGCGGCGACGACGCATGGGTGGCCGATCGCGTGAAGCAGGCGATGGATGCGGGCTACGATGCCTTCTGCATCACCGTCGACACCCAGGTCTATTCCAGGCGTGAGCGCGACATCGCCAAGCGCTTCGTGAAGTCGTGGCGCACCGCGGCGGTCGGCCAGGATCATCAGGCCGCCTTCTCCTGGGAGAATTTCAAGCGCGTGAAGGACAAGTTCCCCGACGTGAAGTTCATGCTGAAGGGCATCGGCACCGGCGAGGACGCCGAGATCGCCTGTCAGCACGGAGTCTGGGGCGTCTACTGCTCCAACCATGGCGGACGGCAGCTCGACCATGGCCGTGGCTCGGCTCAGGTCCTGCCGGAGGTCATCGAGGCGGTGGCTGGCCGCGCCAAGATCGTGGTCGATGGCTCCTTCAGCCGCGGCAGCGATATCGTGAAGGCGATCGCCATGGGCGCCGACTGGGTCGGCCTCGGGCGCCTCTATTGCTATGGCCTGGCCGCGGCGGGTGCGGCCGGCATCGAGCGCGTGATCGAACTCCTCGAGGAGGAGATGAAGGAAGTGATGGGCCTGCTCGGCGTCGCCAATCTGAAGCAGCTCGACAAGAGCTACATCAGCGCCAGCACGCCGACCAATCTGCCCAGCGTGCACTCGGCCTTCCCGCTGCTCAACCTCGCGGACGAGGGTTATTGATCTTACGCCAAAGGTTGGCGCAGACGCGCTAACCTCGTCCGACGAACGGCATCTTGGTCGCCATCACGGTGATGAACTGGACATTGGCGTCGAGCGGCAGGCTGTCCATGTAGACGATGGCATTGGCCACCGCTTCGACGTCCATGCGCGGCTCGGGGATGGTCGTGCCGTTGGGCTGCAGCACGCCCTTGGTCATGCGTTCCGTCATCGGCGTCACGGCGTTGCCGATATCGATCTGGCCGCAGGCGATGTCGTAGGCGCGGCCGTCGAGCGATGTCGACTTGGTGAGGCCGGTGATGGCGTGCTTGGTCGAGGTATAGGCGACCGAGAACGGCCGCGGTGCATGCGCCGAGATCGAGCCGTTGTTGATGATGCGCCCGCCCATCGGTCTCTGCGCCTTCATGATCTTGATGGCTTCCTGAGTGCACAGGAACGGACCGGTCAGGTTGGCCGCGACCACGCCGAGCCAGGTCTCGTACGGCAGGTCTTCCAGCGGGACGGGCGGCGCGCCACCACCAGCGTTGTTGAACACCAGGTCGAGGCGGCCGAACGCTTCCTTGGTGCGGGCGAACAAGGCCTGGATCGCTTCCCGCTTGGTGACGTCGGTCGGCACGGCCAGCGCATTGGGGGAGTTGTTGCCCGCCATGCTCGCGGTCTCTTCCAGCGCTTCCTTGCGGCGGCCGGCCAGCACGACCTTGTAGCCGTTCTTGAGCAGCGCCAAGGCCGCAGCGCGGCCGATGCCGCTGCCCGATCCGGTGATGATTGCGATTTTCGCCATGGGTGCGTTCCTCCTAGGGGGCGGACCCTATCAGACGGCGAGGCTTTTCATATAGGCCCGCCAGCCGCCGAGCGAGGTGATGTCGCGCGCGCCGGCGACAGCGTAGTTTTCGCAGAGGAAGCCCAGCGCGGCGGACCCGTCGGCCAGGGCGACGGTGCCGAGGCCGAGCGGCGCGGGAATCTTGGTGATGAAAGCGCCAACCTTGTCGGCCGGCAGGCTCCACACTTCCAGTTCGATGGCGCCGCCGCCCTCGGGAACACGCACCATGCCGGGCCGCTGCGGCGGACCACCGGGCAGGGCGTAGAAGCGATAGACCGGCGCGGTCTTGCCCACGCTTTCCAGCCGGCCATCCAGGTCGGTGAGCTGGCTGTTGAGCGGTAGTCCGCTCATGTGGGCGCCGACCACCGCGATGGACACGCGATCCTCGACAACGACGGGATCGGCGGCGGGTGGCGGCAACTGGCTGGTCGTATTGCCGAGCGGCAACGGCACCGCGCGTTGCCAGCGTGCGCCGAAGGCCAGCAGGGCGCGCTCGGCGAAGGCGCATGCGATCAGGGTGATGCCGAACGGCATGCCATCGGGGCGGAAGCCGAAGGGCAGCGCGAGCCCGCTCAGGCCGAAGAAATTCACGAAGTTGGTGTAGTGGCCGAAATGGGAATTGTAGAGCACCGGTTCGCGTTCGAGATCGGTCACTTTGTAGATGGTGCCGGCGGTCGGCAGGGCGAGGAAATCGAGGTCCTGCATCTCGGCGGCGGCACGGGCTTTGAGCGCCGCGAGCCTGTACTGGCCTTCGAAGGCATCGACGGCGCTGTAGTTGCGCCCGCCCAGCACGATCTGCCGCGTCGTCGGCCACACGCCGGCATTGTCGTCGGCGCCCGCGATGAAGGCGCCGACCGCCACCGTGCGCTCCGCCACCCAAGGACCGCTGTAGAGAAGCTG
>JAQSDW010000071.1:0-2742 GCA_029946105.1 Reyranella sp.
CGTTGCGTAGAGCTGCGAGTGGACGTGGCAGGAGCGAAGGCCACCGCGGCTTTGCAGCAAGGTCGAGGAGATGAGCGCGCGCTCATGGGACCGCGACGCGGGCAAACTCCCTGCCCGTGTCCCCGGCAATGTCCTTGGCAAAGTCCCACACCCTTTTTCATGAGTGCGAGGACCGTTCGATACCGTGTTTACACGGCTTTCTCGCATTATTTGTGGACGCCTGAATGTAACGCGTTCTGTCCGGAAACCTGTCCGGACTCGTGTTGCAAACCGGTCGCCCGAACCGACGTTCGCCGTCGGCATTGTTTGCTGTTTGGGTCTCGTTCTCGTCGTCGACGGCATGGTCAGGACCACGCCAAGGCGTAGCGCTCTCTGAAGAGCTTTTAGGGCACGCCGGGGGGAGACCCGGTGGCACGGACGCCTTATTGCTGGGCGCGCGCGACTCCAGTCGCGCAGCTTGGGACCAGGCTACGTGTCGGATTTTCTGCGCTCAACCATTGGCATTCTTGCGCTCCCGACGAGGCTGCTTTTCCTGGCCGGGCTTCTTGGCCTCTTCGGCTCTACGCTCCGCAGCTTCCCAGGCCGCTCGTTCGGCACGGTGCGCCTCGAGACGCGGCGCTGAGGAGGCAAGACGCTGGGCGAGATCGAAGGACAAGGGCGGTAAGGTCGACTGCTTCTTGTCGCCGTAGACCTCTGGCCGATGAGCGCGCAGCAGGAACTGCAGCAGGCGATTGTCGAATTGCCGGACCGAGCCCACCTTCCGGCCGTTGCGCCAGACCGGCTTCTCCGTGCCGTTCATGGCGCGGTTCTGCTATCGCCAAGACGTCTGATGTAGAGAGGTCTACTGAACCTGAGCGGCTGCTTAGTGTTAAAGAATACCGCGCAGCTACGATCGCGGCAATGACATTACTGGAAACGACGCTGCGCGAAGCGTTAGAACGCGAGTCTTCGTCCTGGATAAGCGGAGCTGCCAGTGTACGCAGACGCACTTCTCTGCGTGCTCTGGTTGATAGCCGTGACCTCGGCCACGGCATCCTTCTGATCTTGGGAATCGTCCGCTTTTTGTCGGGACACTTGAACTCGCACCGTCGTGAAGGCGGTCAAACTGCCCAGCCGGTCGCTTTGCAGTTCTAACGTCGCGGCTTCTATCTTAGCCCGAAGCATCCGAGGACGAATAGAACAATGACAATTGGGTATCGTGGCCGAGCAAGAGTCGAAACGGTGAATCTGACCTGGTCAATTTTGAACAGACTCGCCCGCGATTTTCAGGGGATTATTCGTTTCAAGCTGGTAACTCTCCCTCTCCCCGAGGTGTTGCCACAGTGGCCCGGCAGGGCGCCGGATGATCCACGAAGGCCCGCCTGACGATCCTCCCCTGCGAGGAGTCAAGCGGGCCTTTTCGTTGACGTACCGGCGGCACCCTCACACAACGGCCCGCTTCAAAGCGTGCGCGCGCGGCTCCAGCAGCGCCCGGCCAGCAGAGCGCTCAGCCGCCCTCCCGCCAACCGCGTCTCGGCATCGTGAGCGCCATCGCCATGCCCGCGATGTTGGCGCCGGCGGCGATCAGCACCGCCGTGTCGTACTGGCGTGTGATGTCGAACAGGTAGCCGGCGAGGACCGGCAGGCTGATGGCGGCCAGGCACCAGGCGATGTAGGTGCGCCCGGCGACGCGCCCGTAGTCGGCGGGCCGCCAGTAGAGGCCGATGCCGCCGGCCGTCGCGCCGGAGACGAAGCCGTAGCCCAGCCCGACCATGCCCAGTCCCAGAACCGCCGTGATGGGCGACGGCAGCAGGATCACCAGCAGCCCGCCGCCCAGCGCCAGCCCGTGCGCCGCGCACATCACGTGCGGCACCGCGAAGCGATCCACCAGCCAGCCGCCGCTGATGCGCGCGAGCGCAATCGCGCCGGTGATGCCGGTCGTGGCCGCCACCGCAAGGGTTGCCGCCCCGCCATAGGCGGCCACGATCTCGCGCGCCTGGCTCAGCACCATCAGGCCGGCGGAGGCTGCGAGGAAGAACGTCGTCGAGAGCTTGAAGAAGGTGGCACCCAGAACCGCCGGGCCCGTCGCTGTGTTGCCGGCTGGCGTCTTGCTTTGCGGCGGGATCAGCCGCGCCCCACCGTGCCGGGCGAGCAGCGCCGCCGCCACGCCGCACGCCACCAGCACGCCCGCCAGCCCCCAGAGCGTCGTGCGCCAGCCGTAGGCCTCGTTGCAGGCATGGAAGGCGGGCGTCGCGATCATGGCGCCCATGGGATAGAGGCTGACGATGTAGCCGTTCACCAGCCCCTGGCGCCGCCGCACCAGCATGTTCACGCCCTGCTGCAGCAGGATGTAGGCCACGCCGCCGCCGGTGCCGAACACGATGCCGTAGCCCAGCAGCAATTGCGGGAGGCCTGATGCCGTCGCCGCCATCGCGATGCCGCCGGCGGCGGCGAGCGCGCTCGCCAGCACCAGGATCGGCGCGGGTGCGAGGCGATAGAGGAAGGCGGCGCCGACCGAGCCCACCGTGAATCCCGCCGTACACAAGCCGAAGACAAGCGACAGTGCCGAGCGCGGGATCGCCAGCTCCTGCTCGATGGGGCGCAGCAGCACGCTGAAGGCGTAGACCGATCCCAAGGGCAGGTTCATCAGCGTCGCCGCCAGCAGCGCCGCCCACAAGCGCTCGGCGCGGACGGGCAAGGCTGGCGTCGCGGCAGACATGTTCAAGGTGCTCGATCGTTCATTGGAGCGCGCCACTCCAGTGG
>JAQSDW010000071.1:2752-51389 GCA_029946105.1 Reyranella sp.
CCCCCCCCGCTCCAATGAAAGCGGGATGAACAAATCTCAAATCATCCCGATCTAGTGGTTCGCCATCGGAAGAGCCGCCGGGCCGGGGCGGCGCTCCGCGAGCAGGTGTTGGGCTTCCGCCACACGCCCGGCGTTGAGATACGCCCGCAACAATGTCGCTTCCACCAGATCGACCTGCGCCCGGCTGCCGCCCATGCGTTCCCGCTCGGCCAGCATCGGCACGATCAGGTCGATGGTCGCCGCATTGTCGCCGCGCTGGAAGGCCGCGAAGGCGCGCGCCACGGTGGGGATGGTGGTGCCGGAGGGATAGCGGCCGGCTTTCACCAGCTCCTCGATGCCCTGGACCCAACCCTCCAGCGCTGCGTCGTCACCAGAGGCGGCAAAGGCCAGCGCCACGTGCCAGTCGGCGAGGGAAAAGCCCGGGCGTGGAATTTTTTCGCGCGCGTAGTCCACGAGCTTCGCCCAGCGCGCGGGATCGCGGGAATAGCCCGCCAGTTCCGAGCGCCACAGGAACGAGGAGGAATCCGAGAGCTTCTGATGCACCGCCCCTCGGTGATCGTCCGCACAGAAGGCATCGTTGTAAAGGCGCAGCCCCGCTTCCAGATGGCCGGCATGCAGCTCGAACAGGCCGAGGTGCCAGTTCAGGTGGCCGAACAGACCGCCACCTCGATCGTAAAGCGGCAGCCAGTCGCGCAGGAAGGCGATACCGCTGTCGCGTTCGCCCGACTCGTAACAGAGATGGGCGAAGGCGTGGGCGCCATAGCCGTTGCGCTTCTTCTGGGCGAGGGACCGCTCGATCCGGGGGCGCGCGGAATCGTGCCGGCCGATTTCCGACAGCGCCATGCCGTAATGGGCCTCGAACCACCAATCCTCGCCGTAGTGCGGCGCGAGCGTATCGAGAAAGTCGACGAGGTCCTGTTCCCGGCCGGGCAGGCCGGACATTCCGATCAAGCCGCCCTGGTTGGCGGCGAGGCTGAGCACCAGAGCGTCGCGCGGCCACGTCTCGACATGAGTGCGGAGCGCGGCCAGCGCCGCGACAGCCTGGCCGGAAAACAGGTGACGAAAGACATTTATGTGGCTTGTTTCACGCGCCGATGTGCCGTCACCGAGAGAAAGGGCGGTGGCGAGCGACTCCCGCATGGCTGGGAGATTTCCCGCGAGCTGAAGGGCACGGGCCTTGCCGATATGGGCCAGGGCGAACTCCGGATCGGCGGCGATGGCACGGTCGAAGGACACCGCGGCGCCGGGATAGACGGTCAGCAGCAGGTCGACGCCCTCGATGTAGGCATCGCGCGCGGCGGCGACGGTGGTGGATAGGCCGAGGCCGTAGCGATCTGTCAGTATGTTGGAAGTTGTCATGTTGGGGCGGAGTGTAGCGCTGCCTCCGGCAGAGCGGTAGCCGCGGCGACGCCATCGCCTTGGACTTTCATGATAGGCTCCCCAAGCCGGGATGCGGGCCGACGAACACGTGGCAGGGGCGGGCAAGAGACCGATGAGCCAGGGCAGCCTGCACAAGCTGATGCGCCGCAAATCGACCATCGCCTTCCTGATGACCGTGCCGCTGCTCGCGATGATCGTCGTGCTCGTGGCCTATCCCTCAGGCTTCGCGATCTACCTCTCGATGCTCGACAGGAAAATGACCACGTTCGTCGGGCTCGCCAACTTCGCCCGCCTGTTCGGCAGCGAGCGGTTCTGGATGCTCGTCACCCAGACCTGTGCGTATGCCGTCATCGCCGTCGTCGTGCAGGCGGTCATCGGCTTTGCGGTCGCCCATTTCGTGCACAACATCCCGACCAAGGGCCAGCGCAAGTGGCGCGGCATGCTGCTGGTGCCGTGGGTGATTCCGGCGGCCATGAGCATGCTCGGCTGGCGGTTGCTGTTCGAGCCGTCGTTCGGCGCCTTCAACTGGGTCTTCGAGCATTTCGGCATGGGCCGCATCTTCTGGCTGGGCGACGTCGGCTGGGCACGTTTTTGCGTCGTCCTGGTCACCGTGTGGTTCGGCGCGCCGTTCTTCATGGTCATGTTGCTGGCGTCGTTGAAGTCGGTGCCCGAAGAGCTTCACGAGGCAGCGTCGATCGACGGCGCCACCTGGTGGCAGCGCATCCGCTACGTCACCTTCCCGATGATGCGCAACGTCATCGCCATCACCATGCTGTTCTCCCTGATCGGCACCTTCGCCGGCTTCACGATCGTGTCCTCGCTGACCCACGGCGGCCCCCACGGGGCGACCCAGGTGTTGGGAACGTCGGCGTTCTTCATCGGCATCATGGGCGGCAACCTGCCGATGGGCGCCAGCGTGGCGCTGTTCATGGTGCCGATCCTGGCGGTGGCCGCGACCCTTATCCTGCGCGGCATCGCCAAACGCGGGAGTGAGGTTTGACGTTCCCGCCACGGCACCCGCCGAACGGGTGACTACCCGCCCAGGCTATCCGGCTCGGGCACCGCACGCGCCGGCTTTCCGCCGTCGATCGTTCGGGGATGCTGATGGTGCAGGAAGATGGCCAGCTGCTCGCGGCTGCCCGAACGCGACAGCCGTACAGCCGATTCGAACAGCTCGTGCTGCACGCTGGCCGGCAGGTTTCCCCAAACCGCGGCGACCGCGCGGCCGAGAGCTTTCGTGAGGTGTTCCGAGGGCATCCGGGACATGGTTCTCCCCTGATCCTGCCTCGATGGACGAGGCGTCAGCTCTCACTTCATTTTTCATCGAGAGAGGTAGAACCCGAAAGGTTAATACGGACGCGCCGCCTGAGTCAAAATCAGCGCCAGGCAGGTCGAACCTTCTGCTGCGAACGAGACAGAAAGCCGGCCGGGATCAGGGCCAGCAGCGCCACGATCGCGATCACGATGAAGGTGTCGGAGAAGGCCAGCATCTGGGCCTGGGCGTTCACCATGGTGCCGAGATACTCCAGTGCCGCTGCCTTCTGCTGCTGGAACGGCAGGCCGGAGCGCTGCATCAGCTGCTCGACCAGGACCAGAAGGCGCTCGGTGGTGCGGTTGCCCCAGTCCTGCGTTGCGGTGAGCGCGTCGGCGTGGAAGCGCGTGCGAACCTCGAAGAAGGCGACGAGCAGGTTGATGCCGAAGGCGCCGCCGAGCTGGCGCATGAAGTTGGCGACGCCGGCGCCCTGGCGCACCTTGTCGGGCGGCAGCGCCTTCAGCGACGTGGCGTTGAGGCTGGGGTTGATGAAGCCGAGGCCGAGGCGCGAGACCATCACCATGCCGACCAGCGTCCAGAAAGTGGTGTCGGCGTCGGCCGCGACCATCAGGGCGAAGCCGGCGGCAAACAGCACCAGCCCGCCGATGATCATGATCGAGGCCGGCATCGCATCCGACAGCCGGCCGGCCAGGGGGAAGATGAAGGCGAGCATCAGCCCGGCCGGCATCATCATCAGGCCGGCGAGCAGCGGCGTGAAGCCCACCATGGTCTGCACGAACACCGGGATGATGTAGGTCGAGCCCATCATGCCGGCGCCGAAGATGAAGGCGATCACCGCGGCGGAGGCGAATTCGAGATTGGCGAAGATGCGCATGTCGAGCAGCGCGCGCGGCGTATGGAGCTCCCACAGCACGAAGCCCACGGCCGCCGCGACGCCCAGCACGAGGCGGAAGACGATGACGTCGGAGGTCCAGCCCTCGCGCTGGCCGTCGGCGATGCCGGTCATCAGGCCCCACAGGCCGACGCACAGCAGCGCGAAGCCCAGCCAATCGAAGGGCGGGATCTCGCGCGCCAGCGGTCGCGTCGGCATGAAGAAGGCGCCCATCAGGGCGGCGAGCCCGCAGAACGGCAGCGAGATGTAGAACACGTAGCGCCACGAGAAATACTCGATCATCAGGCCGCCCAGGGTCGGGCCGATCGCCGGCGCGAACACGACACCCAGGCCAAAGATGCCCATCGCCGAGCCGCGCCGATCGGCCGGAAAGACCGTGAAGATGGTGGCCATCACCAGCGGCTGGGCGATGCCGGCGCTGAAGCCCTGGAGGATGCGGGCGAAGATCAGCACGTCCTCGTTGGGCGCCATGCCGCCGCCCAGCGCGCCCAAGGAGAAGAAGAACAGCGCGCCGATGAAGGTGCGCCGCTCGCCCAGCACACCCGACACCCAGGCATTCAGCAGCATGCCGGCGGTCATCGTCGCCATGTATGCCGACGACATCCACTGTGCCTTGTCCTGGCCGATGCCGAAGGCGCCCATAACGTCGGGGACGGCCACGTTGACGGTGGTCATCGCCAGCACCATGGACACCACGCCGACCATGCCGGTGATGGTGACCAGCCAGCGATAGGCGGGTCCGTAGCGGTCGGCCAGGAAGGCCGCGTTCTGGACCGGCGCGGCCGGAAGCGGCCTTCCTCGCAGGGGTTCGTTAACGGACGTCAATGTCGACTTCGACCATCATGCCCGGCGTCAGCGGCTTGGGCATGTCGACCATGTCGATCTTCACCGCCACGCGCTGGGTGATCTTGGTGAAATTGCCCGAGGGATTGGGCGTCGGGATCAGCGCGAAGCGGGCCATCGTGGCGCTGCCGATGCGGGCGACGCGGCCGGTGAACTTGTCGTCGGGATAGGCGTCGACGGAAACGTGCACGAGCTGGCCGAGCTTCAGCCGGCTCACCTGCGTCTCCTTGATATTGGCCTCGACCCAGACTTCCTTGGGATTGTGCAGCAGCAGGATGCGCTGGCCGGCGGCGACATATTCGCCCGGCAGCACGAAGGTGCGGTCGATCACGGCCGGGATCGGGCTCTTGATCGTGCGGTCCTCGACATCGACGAGCTGCTGGTGGAGCTGGGCCGCGAGGTTCGCGACCTGGTGGGTGAGCGCTTCGATCTGGGCGTCGATCACGCCCAGCCTGTCGTGTCCAACCCGGGCCTCGTCGAGGCTGCCCTCGGCCTGCTCATGCTCCGCCTGGAGCTGCAGGATCTGGATCTCGAGCTTGGTCACGGCCACCTGCGCCATCTGGAGCTGGCGCTCGTTGATGACGCGGCTGGCGAACAACGTGCGGCTGCGTTCGAGCTCGAGCTTGGCGAAATCAAGGTCGGCGCGCAGTGCCCCCAGCGCCTTCTCGCGGACCGTCACGTTCGACGTGCGCGTGCGCATCTGCGCATCCGACTGGTTCTTGTCGAGTTTGCGTTCGGCGCGCAGCCGCGCTCGCTCGACGCGGACGCCCTCGATCTGCGCACGAAACGCGTCGGCCCGCAGCTTGGCGATGCGATCGTCGATGCGCACAAGCACCTGGCCCGCCTCAACCAGCATGCCTTCGCGGACCGGCATCTCGACCAGCCAGCCGTCGGCACGGCTCGAGATCGTGACGATATCGGCGCTCACGCGGGCGTCGTATTCGTAGACGTGGGTGAACCGCATGTAGAGTTCACGGCCGCCATAGGCCAGCGCCATCAGCAGGACCGCGGCGATGACGAAGCTGCGCGGCCGCAGCAGCGCCCGCCCTCTTCCCGCCGACCACTGTCGCTGGCGCGGAGCTGCACCCGTCTGCGGCGTGGGCGCAGGTGCGGGCGCGGGCGACGACGGCATCGGCACACGCGCAACCGGCTTGATCGCGGGGGTGGGCGGCGGAATGGATTGATCCATGAAACTACTCGGCCGCGACCAGCCGCGGCACGGCCCGATCACCCGTCGCGAGGGCACCAGCCGCGAGGGGATCGGCCGTGAGAGGATCGGCGAGCGGCTGCAGACGCGACTTCACGCGCCCGAGCAGGCGGTTGCAGGTTCGGATCTCGGCCTCGCTGCAGTCGCGCAGCAATTCGCGTCGCAGGCTGCGGCCCACGGCGGCAATCGAGGCCAGCGCCGGGCGCGCCTTGGGCGTCAGGAATACGCGCTTGACCCGCCGATCGCCGGGTTGCGCCCGCCGCACCACCCAGCCGTCGGCCTCGAGCAGGTCGAGCTGACGGACCAGGGTCGAGCCCTTGATGCCGACCCTGAGCGCCAGCGCATTCTGGGTCATGCCCTCGGGATGAGCCGACAGGTTGACCAGCGCCACCCAGCGCGCCGTGGACAGCCCGAGCGGCTTCAGGCGGGCATCGAGAACGTGCCTCCACAGCCGGGAAACCTCGGCCAGGGCGAGGCCCAAGCGGTAGGACGGATCGTCAGCGGTTGTCATGAATAAATAATAGGACCGAAATCGTTAGCACACCAACGATCGATACCCGCGCCCGCCGTCGGGCTGCATCGCAGGCGATGCATGACGGGCAATTTCAAGCCGTCCGGATGACCCGGCGTCCGACCAGCAGAACCAGCGGCACCGCCAGCGCCGAGCACAGGGTGTAGAAGCCGAAGGCGTTGATGTAGCCCAGCATCGCCGCCTGGCGATTGATCTCTTTCGACAGGCGGGCAAGCCCCTGGACCGTGTCGAAATCCCAGCCGCCGGTCACCCACGGCAGCGCCAACACCTTGTTGTAGGGGTTCACCAACTCGACCATGCGGCCGTAGTTGGCGCCTGTCGCGCGCACGATCTCGGCAACGCAGATCGAGATGAAGAAGCTCGAGCCGATGTTGCGCAGCAGGTGATAGACCGCCGTTCCCTCGGCCAGGTTGGCGGCGCCGATGGTGGAGAACGTCACCAGCGTGAGCGGCACCCAGATGACGCCGATGGCGATGCCCTGGACGAAACTGTTGAGCATCAATGTCTGGGTGCCGACGTTGAGGTCGAGCCCCATCAGCCAGAAGCCGGAGATCGCCTGCAGCGAGAAGCCGCCGATCAGGCCGATGCGCGGATCCATGCGGCCGACGAAGATGGCCAGGAAGAAGCCGAGCGTGGCACCGCCGCCGCGCGCGGCCACGATCTCGCCGATCAGCATGTCGGGGAAGCCGGCGTGCTGCTGCAGCAGCGGCGGCAGCAGCACCATCGGCGTGAAATTCAGCATGCCGTAGATCAACACCAGCACCAGCCCGAGCGCATAGTTGCGATCGAGCAGCAGGCGCAGGTTGAGGAACGGCTGCCGGGCGGTGAGGCTGTGCGCGAGGAAAATCCAGAATGCCAGCACCGCAATGAAAGTCTCGAGCATGATCTCCGTCGAGTCGTACCAGTCCAGCCGCTGGCCGCGCGACAGCACGAGCTGGACGCAGGCGATGGTGACGGAGAGCGACAGAAAGCCGGTCCAGTCGAGCGCCGTGCGGCCGGTCGGCTTGTCACGCGGCAGGGTGAGGCGGAGGCCCACGAACGACACGAAGCCCACGGGAACGATCATGTAGAAGGCCCAGCGCCAGCTATAGAGTTCCGACAGCAGGCCACCCAGCGTCGGACCGATCACCGGACCGATCACCACCGCCATGCCGAAGATCGAGGTCACGAGGCCCTGCTGCCGCTTGGGAAAGCTGTCGAGCAGGATGGTCTGCGACAGCGGGATCACGGGGGCGCCCAATGCGCCCTGCAGGATGCGCCAGAACACCAGCGCCTCCAGCGAATCGGCCCAGCCGCACAGGAAGGTCGTGATGGTGAACAGGAAGACCGACCAGGTCATGGTCTCACGCCGGCCGAAGCGGGCCGCCAGCCAGCCGGTCATCGGCGTCGCCACGGCGGTCGCCAGGATGTTGAAAGTCATCGCCCAGGCGATCTCGTCCTGGGTCGCCGACATCGTGCCCTGCATCTGCGGCAGGAGCGTCGAGGCGATCAGCAGCGTGGTGGCATAGAGCGTCGAGCCCAGCACCACCGTGACCAGGATCAGCACGCGCCGGCTGAGCGAATAGGATTCGCCCGGGCTGGCCGGCGGCGCGGCGGCGGCGGAGCCGGCGTTCACGGAACCGGGGGTTGCGGGGCTGGACGGGCTTGATCTCATGGCCAAGGCTATTGTAGCCTAGGCAACAATATTCGACCAACCGCCTTTGAGCGGTGCCCGGGAGGGCCCTCGATTGAGTCCCGACGACGACGGCTATATCGGCTACGTGCTGTCCGACGTGGCGCGTCTGATGCGCATGGTCTTCGACCGGCGCGTGCGCGGCATCGGCCTGACGCGTGCCCAGTGGCTGGTGCTGACCCGGCTCTACCGGCGGCCCGGCGCCAGCCAGACCGAACTCGCCGACATGCTCGAGATCGACCGCGCCAGCGCCGGCCGCATGATCGACCGTATGGAAAAAGGCCATTGGGTCGAGCGCCGCGCCGATACAGTCGATCGGCGGATCAACCGCCTCTTCCTCACGCCCGAAGCGCGGCGCGTCCATGCCCGCATGTGGGCGATCGCCGAGGCAACGGTCGATGACGCCCTGACACCGCTGTCGCCCCTGGAGCGTGCCCGCTTCACTGGCCTGGCGGCGCGCGTGAAGGAGCGGCTGCAGTCGATGGCCGGCACCGACGTCGTCCCGGTGGCGGAGCCACTCGCACCGCGCGCGCGCCGCGCCGCCGCGCTATGAGACGCGACCGCCAGGCCCTGCCGCGCCTGATCCTGCTGGTCGCCGTGCCGCTGCTGGCCATTGCCGGCGCGGGATACTGGTGGCTATCGGGCGGCCGCTACATCACGACCGAGAACGCCTATGTGAAGGCGCACATCGTGCAGATCGCGCCGGAAGTGGCCGGCACCGTCCGCCGCGTGCCGGTTCTCGATCATGCCACCGTCACGACCGGCGAGACCTTGCTGACCCTGGAGACGCGGACATTCCGTCTGGCGCTGGACAGCGCCGAGGCCGAACTGGATACGGCGCGGGCCCATGTCGAATCGCTGCGCGGCACCTGGCGCGAGGTGGTGAGCGAACTGGCCGATGCCGAATCGCGTGCCGCCTATGCCCAGCGCCAGTGGCAGCGCCAGGAGGAGCTGGCCGTGAAGGGCATCCTCTCCGCCAGCAAGCGCGAGGAATCGCAGAACGATGCGCGCACGGCAGCCGATCGCGTGACGGCAGTGCGCGAAAAAATGCGCCGCATATTGACGGCGCTCAACGGCGATCCCAACCTGCCGGCCGACGACCATCCGCTGGTGCGCGAGAAGAGCGCCGCCCGCGAACGCGCCGCACTCGACCTCGCGCGCACGACGATACATGCCCCGGTCGACGGCGTGGTCGTGAACCTCCGAGTCCAGCGCGGCGAGCAGGTCAAGGTCGCGACGCCGCTGTTCGCCCTGGTGGCGCTCAGCCGGCCGTGGATCGAGGCGAACTTCAAGGAAACCGAACTGACGCACGTGCGCGTCGGGCAGAAGGCGCGTGTCGTGCTCGACACTTATCCCGACGCAACCTGGGAGGCCGTCGTCGAGAGCGTGAGCCCGGCGACCGGCGCGGAGTTCGCGATCCTGCCGCCGCAGAATGCCAGCGGCAACTGGGTCAAGGTGGTCCAACGCCTGCCTGTCAAGCTCCGCCTGCTGCCGCATGTCGGCGAGCCGCCTCTGCGCGCCGGCATGACCGCGACGGTGAGCATCGACACCGGCCGCCAGCGCAGCATGGCTGACGTCACCCAGATCTTCGGCGGTCGCCCGGCCCAGGCCGGCGAACCGGCGGTAGAAAAACCTTAGAACCGAATCGCTGGGCCGGAATCCCTAAGGCCGCTTCGCCAGTCCCTTCTGCTGCATCCGCCACTTGAGCTGGTCGAAGCGATCCTGGCCGAAGAAGGGCTCGCGATTGAAGACCATCAGCGGCACGCCGTAGTGGCCGCCCTCACGCTGCGCTTCCTGGCTGGCCGCGATCACGGCGTCGAGCCGCTCGGGTTCGGCGGCGACAACGGCGTCCATCTCCGCCAGATCGAGCCCGGCGCGTTCGGCGGCGCCCGCGAGATGATCGCCCTCGTGCCAGTTCTTGACCTTGCCGCTCCAGATCGTGCCGCTCACCTCAGCCAGGAAGGCGAGCCCCTTGCCGCGCTCGGTCGCTGCCTGGCCGAGCCGGGTCAGGCGATGGATATGGGGCTGCTCCTTGGGATAGGTGCGCGTCTTGGTGTCAATCAGGACCGGATCGGGCGAGGCCCAGGCGAAAGGCAGGCCGACGTACTCGGCGCTGCGGAACACGTCGCGCAGGATGTAGGTGAACCACAGGGGATCGCTGTTGGAGAAGAAACCGGGCTGGCGGACGGCGATGGGATAGACCACGCGGACATTGGCCACGACATCGTATTCCTTCTCCAGCGCCACGAGACGCGGCGTCACCAGATACGAATAGGGCGATCGGAAGGACCAGTAGAGATCGTAATGGAGCGTCATGGACGGAGAGTCACCGGCGGAGCGTCATGGCACGTAGAGACCTTTCGAGGCCGCCAGACTGACGCAGACCGCTTCGATCGCGTCGAGCGTCGGCGTGTCCATACCGGCGCTGCGCGCGAAGGCCAGCGGCGCACGAACGATCGACTCGACTTCCATGGGTCGGCCGAGTTCGTAGTCCTGCAGGATCGACGGGCGATGATCGGGATAGACGCGCGTGGGTCCATAGCGTTGCTCGGGACTGTCGTCGAGGATGACGCCATGAGCCGCGGCGACGGCCAGCGCCTCGGCGTGTGCGCGGCGCACCAGGCGATTGATGGGCGGCGTGGCGTGGATCGTGTTGGGCTGGCCCAGCATAAGGCAGACCGTCGAGCCGCTGAGATTGGCCATCAGCTTGTGCCAGACGTCGTAGCGGATATCCCGCGTGGCGGGCGACGCGATGCCGGCGGCGATCAGCGTCGCGCGCAGGGCATCGATGCGCGGGCTCGGGCGATCGTCGGTCTCCGCGACCCACAGGATGTTGCGCTCGGGCGAGATGTTGAGCACGACGCCCGGCTCGATCACGTGGTTCGACGAAGTGACGACGGCGCCAACGGCTCGGTCGAGACCAACGGCCTTCGCCAGCGCCCCGCCGGGATCGAGCCGCGACAGGTCCGGCGCCGGCGGACGCCCCGGCGCGAGACCGTGACCGTACCACCAGGGAATACCGTTCTGGACGAAGGCGACCGGCGTGTCGGACCGCAGCAGGGGACCGACGTTCTCCGCGAGCACGGCGAGGCCCGACGATTTCATGGTGACCAGCACCGCATCCTGCGGCCCGAGATCGGCAGGCCGATCGCTCGCCCGCACGGGCGCCACGATACGTTGATCGCCGACCAGCATGGTGAGCCCGCGGGCGCGGATGGCGTCGAGATGCGCACCGCGGGCCACGACCGAAACCTCGTTGCCGGCCGCAGCCAGTCGGGTCGCGAAATTGCCGCCGATCGCGCCTGCTCCAAATACACAAATGCGCATCGCTCCGTCCTACCGTTCGGCCCCGCTCAACCAGCTGACGGTGAGGTCGCTACGCGGCTGCGCACGACAGGCGAGCGTCTGCCCCGCCTTGATCTGCTGGGCGCTCAGCGATGCATCGCCGCGCGGTAGCAGCGTGACCTTGCCGTGCTCGAGGCGGCTCGTGCAGGTGCCGCAGTTTCCCGTGGCGCAGGCGTAGGGATAATCGATACCGGCCGCGATGGCCGCTTCCAGGATCGTCTGATCGGCGGTGCAGTCGATGACCTGCCGGGTGTTGACGATCGTCACGCGATGAGATTTCGGGGCACGGGCCACTGCAGTGCTCCTCAAGCCATCGCCGTGTGGCGGCGCGACGGAGTCGTGCGGACGGAGCTGAACTGCGGCACATACCAGGCGACCGACGGAAAACGCAGCAGCGCATAGCCGTAGAGTGCGAGGCCGATCGCCGGCTCGTCGCCCACCACCACGGTGCTGTGGATGTCGTGATCGGCCATCGCCATGCCGCTGCCGGGCTCGATCATCACCTCGCCCACCTGTTCCACCGTGGCGTGGCCGGGCCTCGCCATGTTGTCGGTCCGGCGGAAGAACTTGTGGAGCTCGCGGCCCGAGATCGCGGCGTTGACGCACCAGATGCCGTGATCGTGCGGCGCGGCCTCCTTCCCCGTCCGGCTGATCGTGAGATAGAGGCCGTGACCGTCGTTGTCCTCGACCAGCAGCGGATGGTTGCGGCCCTCGGCCAATGGCATCTCGAAGTCGGCGAGCGGGAACAGCTGCTTCTTGGCCGCCAGGCCCACCAGCTTCAGCTTCATGGCGTGCAGCGCCGACGGCGTGAGGCCTTCCTTCGCCGTGATCGCATGCACGTCGGCCAGAAGCTTCTTGCAGGCGCGATTTCGCTGGTCGGAGACAGTCATGAAGGAGGCTCCCAATGCTGGGCGAAGGCTACGGGCGGGGCATCGCCGGTGGCAAGATACATCTCCGCGCGGTAGACTGAATTAAGAGACGCACAAGCGTCCGGGGATCGGCGCCAAGGATCGATGGAGGAACCCGACATGACCCACTCGCTCAGCATCGAACCGCTCACCATAAAACCGCTGAGGGGAACCACGTTCGGCGCCGTGGTCACGGGCGTGAAGGCGGCCGCGCTCGACGATGCCGCCTGGCGCGAGATCCATGCCGCCTGGCTGCAATACGCGCTGCTCATCTTCCCTGGCCAGTACCTGAAACGCGACGAGCAGATCGCCTTCGCCAAGCGCTTCGGCCCGCTCGAATTCGAGATGGCGGCGATCAGCAACGTGAAGTCCGACGGGTCGCTGCGCATCGAAGCCGACAACGACGACGTGATGAAGATCCTGAAAGGCAACATGGGCTGGCATTGCGACAGCACCTACATGCCGGTGCAGGCCAAGGGCGCGGTGTTCAGCGCCGAGGTGGTGCCGAGCATCGGCGGGCGCACCGGCTTTGCCGATATGCGCGCAGCCTACGATGCGCTCGACGGCCCGCTCAAGGCCAGGATCGAGAAGCTCGCCGCGCACCATTCGCTGCATCACAGCCAATCCAAGCTCGGCCATCAGACCAAGAAGAGCGACGGCGAATACAGCGGCTACGGCCTGCATGACGGGCCGATGCCGCTGCGGCAACTGGTGAAGGTCCATCCCGAAACGGGCCGCAAGTCGCTGCTGATCGGCCGCCACGCCCACAACATTCCCGGCATGGACAAAGCCGAATCGGAGCGCCTGCTGCAGGAGCTGGTGGACTTCGCCTGCCAGCCGCCGCGTATCTATCACCACGACTGGACGGCCGGCGACGCGGTGGTGTGGGACAACCGTTGCCTGCTCCACCAGGCGACGCCCTGGGACATGAACCAGCCGCGCGTCATGTGGCACAGCCGCATCGCCGGCAATCCGGCGAGCGAGTCGGCACTCGCCTCCCCCTAGCCTCCTAGTGCGGCGGCATCGGGATGAAGACCGGCGGCGTGCCGGACATCTTCGACCGCGCCTTGATGTCCTCGTCGTTCGCGCCGTGCGGCTTCAGATAGACGTAGATCGGCGTGCGGCGCTCGACGACGTCGTCACCCGGCTGCGCCCTCTGGCTCACCAGCAGGTCGTCCTGGATGCGGACGTGCATGTAACCCGGAATGAGTTCGGCCCAGTTCGCGACATCGGGCGTGAAGGTGACATCATAGGCATAGTCCTTGACCAGGGTGACGACCCCCGCACCGCCGCCATCGACGGGCTTTGACGGCACCTGCTGCCACGTCATGCCCGACTGCACGTAGACCGTCACGGGATTGAGCATGACGTAGAGCGGCCCGTCAGGACTGGTGTTCTGCAGGGAGAGCGTCATGCGGAACGATTTTCCGTCGGCTTCGGGGACGATCCGCTTCAATTCGACATAGAGCGAGCGCATCGCCGCGTTCTCGAGCAATAGCCGCGCCTGGCGTTGTTGTTTCACCAGATTGGCCTGGTAGCGGCCAACGCCGGCATCGACGGCAAAGCCCAGCATCAATGCCACGACGATACCCAGCACGATGGGCGATCGCCACAGGCCGAGATGTCGCCCGAATTTCAGGGGCGTCGCGGCAGGCGCCGCCGCCGTCTTGGTCGGCGCCTCGCGCAACTCGTCCAGCAGCTCGCGCTTCGGTCCGCGCGCCGTCTGTTGCACGGCGGCAAGCTGGCGGCGCAGATCGCGGATCAGCTCGTCCTTCTGCGCGGACGACAGGGTCTCGGGATCGGGTTGCTGCTCGCTCATGCCACGACCACGCCGTTGGCCACGATCCCGCCGTTGGCAATGTGGATGATCTGCTGGGCCTGCTCGGCCAAGGCGAGATTGTGCGTGACCAGCACCAGGGTGGTGCCGACCTCGCGATTGACGGCGCGCAGCACCTCCATGATCTCGATCTCGGTCTGCTCGTCGAGGTCGGAGGTGGGCTCGTCGGCCAGCAGCAGCGCGGGATCGTTGATCAGCGCGCGGGCGATCGCGGCGCGGCGCTGCTCGCCGGCGGAAATCTCCGAGGGATAGGCGTCGAGATAGGCACCCAGGCCCATGCGCTCGAGCAGGTCCGCCGCCCTTGCATATGTCCCCGACGCGCCATGGCGGCGGCCGAGCAGCGCGGGCAAGGCGACATTGTCGATCAGGCGCAGTGTCGGCAGCAGGCTCGCGAACTGGAAGACGTAGCCTACCTTCTCGTTGCGAAACGCCGCCAGTGCATTGTCCGACAGGGCCCACACGTCGGTGCCGTCGACGATCACCGAACCGGCCGAGGGGCGGCTGAGGCCGCCCACCATCGCCATCAAGGTCGACTTGCCCGAGCCCGAGCGGCCGATGATCGCGGCAAACCGACCCGCCGCCACATCGAGATCGATGCCGGCGACGGCCGTCACGAGGCCGCGCTCGGTCTTGTAGCTCTTGCTCACCTGACGGCATGCGAGCATCGCTCAGCCCTCGCCGCGCACGAGGTCGTAGGCATCGCGCCGGCTCGCCCGCCACGCCGGATAGAGTGCGCCGAGCGCTCCGATGGCCGAAGCCAGCACGATCGCCGTCGCCGCGAAGGCAACCGTCTGCAGCAGGTCGAGCCAGACGAACGGCACGCCGATGTTCTCCAGATAATAGACCAGCGAGCGCTCGTAGAGCCGCATCACCAGGACACCCAGGATGACGCCCAGGATGCCGCCGACGCCGGTGGCGATCACTGCCTCGGCGACCATCATGCCGACGATCTGCGACCGTCGCGCGCCGATCGCCTTCAGCATGCCGAGTTCACCCCGTCGTTCGGTGACGATCGCCGAAAAGAGTACGCTCACCATGACTGCCATGCTGGCGAACATCAGCCCCATCAAGGCGAGTATGCCTTTCAGCAGCGCCGCCAGCCCCTGGCGGATGCCCGACAGCGAGGACTCGCCGGTCACGACCTTGGCGCCTTTGAGTGCCGAGAGGATGGCGAAGCGCGCCTGCAGCGCCGTCGATCCCGGCGCAAGCTCGACCAGGAAGCCCGTGACCTTGCCGGGTGCCAGGACCGCCGGCCGTTGCGGCATGCTGCCGGCCAGCGCCTCCAGCGTCTCGAACGCCATGAAGACGCCGCGCTCGTGGGTGCCGACGCCGGTGCGGCCGAGTTGGCCGTAGACCACATGCGGCTTGCCGAAGATCAACATCTGGGAACCCAGCGGCGCGTCGCGGCCGGCGCCCAGGATCACGTCGCCGGCTCGGAGATCGCGGTTGAGCTTTTCCTTGAGCCAGGGCTGGATCGTGAAGTCGCGCGCCGGATCGATGCCGATCAGGTCGACCAGATCGTGATGGCTGCCGATGCCCGAATGCTCGACCCGCACGATTTTCTGCGGTGCCGCCCGCCCGACGCTGGCGAGATGCGCCTTGTCGAGCGCATCGGCGTCGAGCACCAGGTCGGTGGGCTCGACGGTGAGCAGGGCGGCGGTGATGTTGGTGAGCGCGCCCTCGGGCACGACCATCATATCGGCGCCCAAACGGGTGAAGCCCACCGCCATGCTGTCGTCGATGCTGCGCATCAGGGTGGCGCCGGTGAAGACGACACCGCTGCCGATCGCCACGGCGGCGATCAGCAGGAGGCTACGCGCCCTGCGGCGTCCGAGATTCTGCAGGGCGAGGCTGGCGAGCAGCCTCAAAGCGTGCAGGAGCGCGTGTGCTTCATGTGCTCCAGCTTGGTCGGGATGATCACGCAGTCATGATGCCCGCCCATGCTCGGCAGGATGCCGACCAATGTATCGGTGGAGGTATCGATGACCGAGATGCCGCTCGACTGGCGCTGGAACCCGCTGAACGGCGTCAGCACATATTTGCCGTCGTAGGTGATCGCCGGCGTCTGCAGGTCGGGACCGATGCCCTGGATCTCCTTCAAGATGGTCCAGGTCTTGGTGTCGATCACCATGATGCCGCTGTAGGCGGGCGAGGGATGCAGGATGGACAGATAGAGCTTCGAGCTGTCCATCGAGAAGACCATATGGAACGGGTTGGGATACTTGCCGCGCCACAGCGGATCCTCGACATGGGCAATCTTGCGCCATTTGGTCGGGTCGGGATCGGTGCAGGAAAAGATCGAGCAGTTGTTTTCCCGGAGATTATTCATCATCACGAGGAACTTGCCGTCGGGTGAGAAGCCGATCTCGTGGCCCGGCGAGTGGATCTTGTCGAAGACGACTTGCCAGGTGTCCTTGTCGATCTGCTCGACCTTGTACTGAGCCTGCGAATCCTTGTTGAACTGCAGGAAGGCGGCCGGATCGAAATTCTTCTCCGGATCGAGAATGCAGATGCCGCCGCACAGGCGCACCACAGTCGCGGCCCAGCGGCCTTCCGGATGCCAGATCGTGCCGTCGGCGCCGGTGAGCGTCAGCGGCGCTTCGCCGGGCAGCGAGCCTTCCTCAACGAACAGCTCACCCATCGGCACCATTTCCCAGTCGATCTTGTTGCCCTTGGTGCCGCGATAATTGTAGAGGCCGGTCTTCTCGTCGGGATAGATCTTCTTGATGGTGAGCGTCCCACCCTTGATCCAGGCGTCACGCAGGTCGGGTACGTTCGGCGCCCAGTCGAACTTGAGGGCGGCCTTCACCTTCGAGGTGGTGCGGTCGAAGCAGGCGGCGATGTCTTTCTGGCCATCGGTCACGAAATAGGACTGGGCGTCCTTCGGGTTGACGGTGACGTGGACGCCGAGCCCGAGGCCGGTCGTCTCCGACACGTTCTCGATCATCTGCATCTGTGTGCCGTCATAGCGGACGCGGTAGATGTTGGTACCGCCCGGTGCGCTCTCCGCCGTCACATTGGTCGGGATGCCGTAGATCAGTGAATTCTGGCCGCCCTGCGTCGAGTTCACGAATTCGAAGCCGTGAGTGGGATCGGAACTCGGGAAGGCGCAGAGATGGTGGCTGATCGGATTGTAGTCGCCGTAGTTCCAGTACCAGATCGAGGCGAGCACGCGATTGGAGTTGAGGTCCAGCGCATAAGTGCCGCCGCCCATCTTGGTCGGCAGCAAGGCCACCCAATTGCCGAGGCTGCGGCCCTTGATGTCGGCTCTCGAATCAACAACTTCGCGCGTGATCGGCGATTGCTGGGCGCCGGTCCCCGCGGCCTGGAAGATCCCGTTGTCCGACGATGACCCGCCCAGCGCGTTGTAGCCGAGGACGGCGGCTTCAGCGACGCCCGCAGTACCGACAGCAACGTTCAGCATCGTGCGGCGGCTCATCCTCGTCTTGCGCGCCGGAGCCGCGGCCTCGGCAGCTTTGGCAGCCTTGGCCGTATCGACCGCGGCTTCCTGCTTGGCGATCAGATAGGTCTGGAATTCCGCCCGGTCTTGTTCCAGCACTTCGGCATTTCGCTTGAGAAAATCGTCAATCGACGCTTTCCGCACCGGCAGGCCGGGCTCCGTGGGGACAGTGATGATCGGCACGGCACCCACGTCGGGAGAAGCTTGCTTGGTGGGCGTCTCTCTCGTCGGCTCAGTCATCTGCCGCACTCCCCTGTCGGATGTCGCGAATACTAGACGCGGACTCCGGTGAAGAACATTCCAAAATTTGAAGAACTGAAGGCTGATTTTCAACGGCAGCACAGGTAGTCTCTGCGGATGGACTACGCTGTCATCATCAGCGCCATCGTTCTGGGTCTTTCCGTTCTGGCGACGGCTGCGAAATTTCTCGACTGGTTCATCCATACCGACCCGCAGACGATGATGCGGGTCAGCCGCTGGATGCTGTTGCTTCTGGTCGTCGTCTGCATTCCGCTCGTGATCTGGATGGTCGCCGACGGCCGATGGTCGGCGGCGATGCTGGTCGGCGCCGGCATGCTGGCCGTTCCGACCTTCCTGAAATGGCGGACGATCCTGGCGCCGCTGCGCGCCGTGCTCGACCGGTTCCGGCCCAAGGCACGGCCCTTCGACATGAAGGAGTGGTCGGCCGAGATGGCGGGTGACGCGGAGACGGTGCGCCGCGCCGCCGCGATCCTCGAAGCCTATGTGCATCGGGCGGCACCGCAGGATCTCAGGCTCACTTCCCCAAATGACGGAGCGGGCCGGAATGACGGCGCCGTGATGTCGAGAGCGGAGGCCTTCGACGTTCTGGGTCTCGACGAGACTGCCGACGAGGCGGCGATCCACGCCGCGCACGAGCGCCTTGCGAGGCTGGTCCATCCCGACCATGCGGGTGCTACCTATCTTGCGAGAAAGGTGGACCAGGCGCGGGATACGCTTCTGCCGCCGCCGCGCGAGTGGCGCCGGCTGTCGAGCGGCTGAAGCTCCCTACCTGAAAGGTCTCCATGCAAGTCACCATCCTCGGCAGCGGTTCGCCCATGGTCACCGCCGATCGCGCCGGCCCTTCCACGCTGGTGCGCATCGGCAAGACCGACCTGCTGTTCGATTGCGGCCGGGCCGTGCTGATGCGCGGGATCGCCGTCGGCATGACGGCGCGCGAACTTGCAGCCGTGTTCGTCACCCACATGCACAGCGATCACACCACCGACTACAACGACGTGATCACGACGCGCTGGATCACCAACACCGAACCGCGGCCGTTGACCGCGATCGGGCCGCCGGGATTCAAGAAGTTTACCGACGCGACGCTGGCGATGCTCGAGAACGACATCCACTACCGGATGGCACATCACCCCGACCTGCCGCATCGGCCTGAAGTGAATGTCACCGAGATTTCCGAGGGCCTGGCCTGGGAGGCCGACGGCATTCGCGTCGTGGCGGCGCCGACCGATCACAGCCCCGTGCACCCGACGGTCGGCTTTCGCATCGAGGCCGAGGGCAAGGTGGTGGTGATCGCCGGCGACACCGTGCCCTGTCCGGGCCTCACCAGCCTGTGCAAGGGCGCGCACGTCTATGTCCAGACGGTGATCCGCCGCCAGCTGATCGAGAAAGTGCCGATCCAGCGCTTTCGCGACGTGCTCGACTATCACTCCGATATCGCCCAGGCGGCGCAGACCGCCCGCGATGCCGGCGTGCGCACGCTGGTGCTCAACCATCCGGTGCCGGCGCCGCAGCCCGGCACCGAGCCGCAGTGGATCGCCGAAGCCAAGGCCCATTTCGATGGCGAGGTTCTGCTGGCCACCGATCTCCTTAAAGTCGAGGCCTGACGATCATCAGGGCGCGTCTTGCACCGTTCGCGCCTGGTCATAGGCCTGCCGGGCGCGCTCGGCGGCGTGGACGGCGCGATCGCGCTTTGCCGCATCCGCGCTGTCGAGAGCGAAGAGCAGTGTTGCGGACCCAAGCAGCAGCCCGCCGGCGACATAGTAGCCCCAAGCCTCGATCTGCAACCGGATGAGCACGACGATGAACGGGACCGGGAAGAAGACCAGCGCAAGCCTGATCCAGGTCTCGCGATCGTAGGTGCGGACCGCCGCATCGGCCTCTGCCTGCAACGCGGCAGCCTCGTGATGCAGCGTCTCGAGATCGTGGGCCAGGTCCGGTCTCCACCAGAGGGCCCGCGCGCCGACACTACCGGATGTCGCGCGATACAAGCGATACAGATTTCGCCCGGCGCGACACGGGCACGAGACCAAACGGGCCTAAACCCTCGGCAACGATCAATCGCCCACTGAGGCAACCACCCACTGAGGATCCACCCATGACGCCCCATCAGATCAAGCTCGTGCAGACGAGCTTCGCCCAGGTTGCCCCGATCGCTGCCACCGCCGCCGATCTCTTCTACGGTCGCCTGTTCGAAATCGCGCCCGAGGTGCGGTCCATGTTCCCCGACGATCTCTCGGGCCAGAAGAAGAAGCTGATGGCGATGCTTGGCACCGTCGTTGCGGGCCTCAGCCACGTCGACACGCTGCTGCCGGCCGTTCAGGCACTCGGCAAGCGGCATGCGGGCTACGGCGTCAGCGCCGAGCAGTACGCACCGGTCGGCGCCGCGCTGCTGTGGACCCTGGAAAAGGGCCTGGGCGCGGCCTTCACCGCCGAGGTCGAGGAGGCCTGGTCCTCCGCCTACACGATGCTTGCCGGCGCGATGATCGACGCCGCACGCGAGATGCCGAAGGCCGCATAGCGCCCCCTCGACATCCGTTTCGAATCCGGGGCTTCCAACCCGCCGCGGAAAAGCCCATCATTTGCATTCGCAACGCGGCGCGATCTCAAGCGCTGCCGGCAAATGATGGATCGGGAGAAAAACGGGTGACGCCAGCGCGACGACCCATGTTCGGCGAACAGCAGCGCTTCATGGTGCTGCTGATCGCGCCGGCGGCGCTGCTGCTCGGGCTATTCCAGGTGGTGCCGATCGTGATCGGCGCCAATGCGAGCTTCCGCGACTGGGCCCTCTACAACCCCAAGAAAACCTGGGTCGGACTCGACCACTACAAGGCCGTGATCACCGACCCGGCGTTTCTCGAGGTGGTGCTGCCCAACACCTTCATTTTCATGATCATGAGCGTGGCCGGCGCGCTTGCGCTCGGCCTGGGACTGGCCCTGCTGCTCAACCGGCCCTTCCGCGGCCAGAAGATCGTGCAGACCGTGCTGATGGTGCCGTTGATGGTGGCGCCCGTGATCGCGGCCATCATGATGCGCTGGATGTTCAACGACCAGTTCGGGATCGTGAACGCGGTCCTCGAAGGGCTGGGTCTGGAGGGCCAGCCATGGCTGGTCGAGCGCTGGAGCGCCTTCGGCATCATCGTGCTGACCGACGTCTGGCTGTGGACGCCATGGTTCACGCTGCTGCTGCTGGCGGGCCTGCAGAGCCTGCCCAAGGAGCCGTTCGAGGCCGCTGCCATCGACGGCACGTCGGCCTGGCGCGTGTTCAGTCATCTCACTCTGCCGATGCTGCAGCCGGTGATCGTGGTCTGCGTGGTAATCCGCGCCATCGACGCCTTCCGGACGTTCGACATCGTCTGGACCCTGACCGGCGGCGGACCCGGCCGCTCGACCGAGCTGTTCAGCCTCTATGCCTACGTGCTGGCCTTCCTCAATCTCGACCTCGGTCGCGGCTCGGCGGCGGCGATCGTGGGCGGCCTCATCATCCTGGTGGTCGGGATCGGGCTCTATCGCCTGGTCGACCGCGTGACGAAGACCTGATCTGATGGCCATGGTCCGCACGCCCCTGATGTTCGCCCGCCTGCCCGTCGGCGGCCGCCGCCTGCTGTTCGGGTTGGCGATCACCGGCATCTGCCTTGCCGTGGCCTTCCCGGTGCTGTGGCTGATCCTGACGTCGCTGCGCCCTGAATCGGGCGTCTACTATGTCCATCGCGGCACCGAGTTCACCTTGGCGAGCTACGCCGAGGTGCTGCTCGACGAGCGGCTGGTCCAGGCCTTCATCAATTCGGCGCTGATCTCGACGCTCGCCACCATCTTCTCGCTGCTGGTGACGGTCTCGAGCGGCTACATGCTGTCGCGCTTCCGCGGCCCCGCAGCGCAGACCTGGTTCGGCACCATCTACGTCTTCCGCTGCGTGCCCTACATCTCCTGGGTGCTGCCGCTTTATTTCGTGGCCCAGAGCTGGGGCATCTACGACACCTATATCGGCCTGCTGCTGCCGCACATCGCTGTGCACATCTGTTTCTTCTCCTGGCTGATGAAGGGCTTCTTCGACGGCATCGACCCCTCGATGGAACACGCCGCCCTGATCGACGGCTGCACGCGCTGGGGCGCCTTCATCCGCGTGGCCCTGCCCTCGGCGATCCCGGCGATTTCGGCCCTCGCCGTGCTGTGCTGGCTCTTTACCTGGAACGAATTCCTGTTCGCCCTGATCCTGACCGGCAACAAGGTGCCGGTGATCACGGTGGTGATGGCGCAGTTCGTCACCGAAATGGGCTTGCGCTGGAACCTGATGGCCGCCACGGCTGTCATGGCGCTGGTGCCGGCCTTCCTGCTGGCGCTGTTCGGCCAGAAATACGTGATCCGCGGCCTCAGAATCTGAGGCCCGGATCCAACAAGACGACAATCACCCGAGGAGGAACGACATGAAGATGAGACGAAGGACATTGGCCGCAGTCGCGGCCGCCGCAAGCCTGCTCGTGGGGGGTGGAGCGAACGCCCAGGCGGTCAAGGAGTTGCGCATCGGCTACCAGCCGAGCCCGATCCAGGACGCCTCGATCGCGATGTTCGAGACCTGGGGCGCCAAGAAGGGCATCAAGATCGTCAAGGTGCCGAACTCCTACGGCGTCTACGTCGAGAAGATGACGGCGTCGCTGACCTCGAACTCCGACCAGTATGACGTGATCTGGCACAACGACGACTGGGGCCAGCTCTGGGCCCACCTGCTCGAGTCGACCGACGACATCCCGGGCCTGCAGTTCGCCGAGAAGTGGGGCATGGACAAGATCGTGTTCGGCAACGCTCAGGGCCAGAACACCGTCGTGCCGATGGGCCAGACCTTCAGCGTGTTCTTCTATCGCAACGACCTGGTGCAGCCTAACGAGGTGCCCAAGACGCTGGCCGACGTCGTCACCATGAGCAAGAAGCTGCAGGCCGCCAACAAGGCGAAGTGGGGCTATGTCGGCGCCATGTCGATGAACAACAGCTGGTTCAGCTGGTTTTGGTCCATGTGGGGCAACAACTGTGATGTGTTGATGCCGTTCTACGAGCGCGACAACAAGAAGCTGGCAGCCGCCGGCTGGAAGTCGGGCCTCGACCAGCCCTGCATGAAGGAAACGGCCGAGTACTGGTGGGATGCCATCAACACCCACAAGATCTCGCCGCGTGGCATGCCGGCCTACGACCGCAACGAGGCCAACGCCATCTTCATGTCGGGTGATGCGGCCTTCACCGTGGCCGACTCGCTGTGGTGGGGAACGTTCAACGACCCGGCCAAGTCGAAGGTCGTGGGCAAGGTCTCGGCGGCGCGCTTCCCGCTCGGTCCGAACCGCCAGAAGAATTTCGCCTGGGACGACATCTGGGGCTGGGCGATTCCGAAGTCGATCTCGCCCGAGCGCAAGGCGCTGGCCAAGGAAATGCTCGCCGCCATGATGGTCGACGAGGAAGGCCAGATGAAGCTGTGGAAGGCGACCGGCGCGCCGCCGCCCAACACGCAGTTCTGGGACAAAATCGCGGCCCAGGATCCCTTCATGAAGCTCCTGAAGGAGGCCGTGCTCGAGTCGCCCGACAAGGTGCGCGGCGCCTACTACTTCCCGCAGTGGCCGGCGGTGCATAAGGCGTTCAACGACGCCGTGACCAAGGCCGTCACCGGCAAGCGCGAGGACATCGCCAAGGTGCTGGCCGAAGGGGCACCGCTGGTCAGCAAGGCGGCCCAGCCTTAACGGTCCGAGGGTCAGCGGTCCAAAGACAGGTAACCCCGCCGCGCATCGGCGCGGCGGGGCTTTTTCGAGAAGCCTCACGAGGTCGGCGGGAACATGGCAGCGATCGTTCTGGACAAGCTCAACAAGCACTATGGCTCGCTGCACCATGCCGTGAAGGATGTCGACCTCACCATCGCCGACAAGGAATTCGTGGCCTTGGTCGGGCCTTCGGGCTGCGGCAAGTCGACGACCTTGCGCATGATCGCGGGGCTGGAAGACATCTCGAGCGGCGAGATCCGCATCGGCGATCGGGTGGTCAACCACCTGCCGCCGCGCGACCGCGACATCGCCATGGTGTTCCAGAATTATGCGCTCTATCAGCACATGAGCGTCTACGACAACCTGGCTTTCGGACTGCGCAACAAGAAGATGCCCGAGAGCGAGATCAATGCCGCGATCAACCGCGCCACCGAGATGCTGGGCCTGCATGAACTGCTGAAGCGCAAGCCGCGCCAGCTCTCGGGCGGCCAACAGCAGCGCGTGGCGCTCGGCCGCTGCATCGTGCGCAATCCGCTCGTCTTCCTGTTCGACGAACCTCTCTCCAATCTCGACGCCAAGCTGCGCGCCCAGATGCGGATCGAGATCAAGCGGCTGCATGCGCAGCTTCCAACGACCTCGGTGTTCGTAACCCACGATCAGGTCGAGGCCATGACCCTGGGCGACCGCGTGGTGGTGATGAAGGACGGCCGCGTCCAGCAGGCCGGCACGCCGCTCGACGTCTACGGCCATCCCGTCAACAAGTTCGTCGCGGGCTTCATCGGCGCGCCGGCCATGAACTTCCTCGAGGTCACGATCGCCAAGGAAGGCGACACGCTGATCGCCCGCTCACCGGCGGTGAAGCTCGCGGTAACCGAAGCGAGCAGCCGCGCGCTCGAGGCGTGGCAGGGCCGTCAGGTGATCATGGGACTGAGGCCGGAGCACCTGGCGCTGGGCGACGGCGTCGTGAGCCGCAGTTTCGCCGCCAAGGTCGAGGTGGTCGAGCAGCTCGGATCCGAGATCCTGCTCGAGACGCGCGTCGGCGACACGCGGGTCACGGCGGCCCGGGTGCCGCCGGAGACGATAGTCGCCGCAGGCGACCAGATCCGCCTCTCGGTGCAGCCGGGCCGGCTGCACTTCTTCGATCCCGAAACCGAAATGGTGATCGCGGCCTAGCGCCGCCTCAGGGCCCGGCCGCCGCTAGGTCGATGGCGCGGCGATACATGGTCATCGCCGCCTCCGGCGTGTTGTAGCCAGCGTGTGCCGTCAGCGTGACATTGTCGAGCTTCAGGAGCGGGTCGTCGGGCGCGGTCGGCTCCTTGGCGAACACATCGGTCGCGTAGTGGCCGACGTGACCGGCGCGTAGGAGATCGAACAAGGCCGGCTCGTCGACGACACCGGCCCGCGCCGTATTGACGACGATGACGCCGGGCTTCGCCTTCTTGAGCCGTGCGCGGTCGAGGAAACCCCGCGTCGCGTCGTTCAAGCCGAGATGCAGGCTGACGATGTCCGATTTCGCCAGCAGCTCGTCGATCGTGACCATCGGCACCGGGGCATCGGCCAGAGCCGTGCGATTGTAGGCGATCACCTTGAGGCCGATGCCCTCTGCCATGCGCGCCATCTCGCGGCCGATGCCGCCCAGGCCGACGATGCCCAGGGTCTTGCCGCGAAGTTCCATGCCCTGCATCGGCCGCCAGCCGCCCGAGCGGACGATGCCATGCATGGTGGCGATGTGGCGCGCGGCCGCGAAGACCAGCCCCATGGCATGCTCGGCGACCGTCGTGTCGCCGTAGCCCGCGATGGTCGAGACCTTGATGCCGAGGCTTTGCGCGGCGGCCAGATCGACGAAGCTCGCCGCTCCCGTGCCCAGGAAGACGATGTGCTTCAACCCGGCGCAGCGCTTCAGGGTGGCCTCGTTGAAATAGGTCGCATCGTTGATCACCGTGTCGTAGCCGTCGACCCTGGCTGGGACATCGCCCTCGGCGACCGGCCCCATATTGACCACGACGGCAATGTCTTCAGGTCGATGCACCTTTTTCCAGACGAGATCGATATCCGGCGTCGAGTCGATAAAGAGCGTCCTTGGCATTCTCACAATCCCCCCACTCGAGACCGGCGATCATAGCCGATATCGCCACGCGTCCGTCGAGTGGGATCGCGCTATGCGGCCCTATTCAGCCTTGATGCCCGCGACCTTGATGACCTTCGCCCACTTTTCGGTGGCCTCCGAGACGATCTTACCGAATTCCGCCGGCGTGCCTCCCGTCACCGTGCCGCCGAGTTCGACGATCCGGCCTTTGATCTTGGGGTCGGCGAGGGCGGCGTTGAGCTGCTTGTTCAGCAGATCGATGATTTCGGCCGGGGTGCCCTTGGGCGCGCTGATGCCGGCAAAGCCGCTGGCCTCATAACCCGGTACGAACTCGGCAATCGTCGGAACGTCCGACAACACGTCCAGACGGGCCGCGGGCGTAACCGCGAGCGCGCGCAGCTTGCCGGCCTTGATCTGCTGGATCGATTCCGAGATGGGAGCGAAAATCACCTGCACATGGCCGGCGAGCAGATCGGCGACCGCAGGCGCGCCACCCTTGTACGGGACGTGGACCAGATTCGCCCCGGTCATCATCTTGAAGAGTTCGCAGGTGATGTTCTGCGGCGTGCCCTGGCCGGCCGACCCGTAGTTGATCTTGCCCGGGTTGGCCTTGGCATAGGCGATGAGCTCGGGGAGCGTCTTGGCGGGGACCGAGGGATTCACCACGACGACGTAGGCCAGCCGCGCGAGGTAGATGACCGGCGCGAAGTCCCGGACGAAGTCGAAGCCGAGATTGCTGTAGAGCGCGGGATTGATCGCATTGGGGGTCACGACCTGCAGCAGCGTGTAACCATCGGCGGGCGACTTGGCGACCATCTCGGTCCCGATGCTGCCGCTGGCGCCGGGCTTGTTCTCGACGATGAATTGCTGGCCGAGGCGCTCCGTCAGCCAGTCACTCATCAGGCGCGCCATGATGTCGGTTGCCCCGCCGGCGGGAAAGCCGACGACGATGCGTGCCGTCCGCGACGGATAGGCTTGCGCCCGCGCGACGCCGGACAAGGCCGGCAACGCGGCGGCACCTGCGGCCACATGCATGAATGAGCGACGGTGAAATATCATGATGCTCTCTCCAGGGTTTGCGCGACGGCACGGCTACGCAACTCTACTGGACGCTCGGCAGGAACAGACTACATCGATCTTGTGAGGAGGTGGCAAGGGGCCAATGCCGCCTCCTGGCACCAAGCGGACATGCCGCGAAACCTACGGAATGGAGCCGCCAACCCCTTTATTACGAATGTTAAGTTGGTCGGCTTTCCCGTCATGATCCTAGATTGCTGCAGTGCGCTGGGGCTTGCTAAATCTCCCAAGCAGGTCGCTTGGGTGCTGTAAATGGTGTTCAAAGACCTAACAAGACTTGACCTTGCCGCGCGCCAGCAGACCATGGCTTTCTCCGCAAACTCAAATGGTCGGTGAGTAGATAGTTGGGAGGGAAAGGAGTTCACGCCTGTTGACCTTTCATAGCCTTTGCGAACCATCGCCTGTTATCAGATGTTATGGTCGTCAGCCCTCGGAGCGGCGGCGAGAACCTGAAGAAAGCTGAAGCTGTCAGGGGCGTACTCATGTTGGGAAATGTTGGGACGACCGTGGAAATCGGTGTTTATAAGCACGACTGCGTGCCTGCCTGGGAATGGCGTGCAGTGCAGGGAATACAGAAGTGAGAGTGCAAGAGTCCGACGCCTATCCGCCACGCGGCCGAGGCCACGACGACGATGTCCGATACTTCGGCATCAGCCCGTCGACATTCGATCGACTCGTCACTATCGCCAGCATGAAAATGAGATGAATGGAAAGGCGAAGCCTTTGCGCACCATATGCGCACCAGTACAACCCCGAGAAGGTGCGCCGACTGTCGCGAGCGAAGTGGCAGCCCGCGGCCCGCGTCACGGGGGTCTTGCGCGCCTAGAGGGACGGTCCGCTAGACGGTGAAAGTCGATTTCCAGCCCGGCCGGCAACACCAGCGGCCGGGCTTTCTTAATTGAGCCATTGTGCGGAGCCGGGGAACGCTGGGTTAACCGCCAACGAAAGATCCCAGACACGACAAAGCCGCCCGGAGGCGGCCTTGCGCCGACTACTGTCGACTCGTTACGGGCAGCATTGAGCCAGAGCAGGAACGATCCCGGTGGCGAATACTGCAAGAGCCGTCAGTGTCGTGATGATGGATTTCACAGGATCACCTCCTTTCGTGGATTAATGAGGCGAACATCCTCTCATGGTACGCCCGGAAGTAAAAAGGCGATCTGCCGCAGGTCTAAAATGCGCGGGCCGGCAAACCGTGACGCCATCCCCAGGCACACAGGCGCTGATCGCCACCTCCGGCGATCATTACGCCATCTACCGGGCCTGCCAACGCTACACGCCGATGCGGGTGGAGCGGGGTAAGGTCAGTTAGGGTCGGCGTGCACGCTCACGACTACGTGCTGGCTTGGGACTGGCGAGCGCAATTGAGGCGATGACCGGCGGCCGTGTCCTGAGGCACTGTGGGTTCGCGACTAAAGGCTTCAGCTTTCGGGGCTCCGCTCGGGTTAAGGTGGACAAGAACGAAAGGTCAGACATGGCACGTATTCCAAGGCCACCAAGGGAAGCGCCACGCGAACCGCCGCCCGAGACCAATCCTCCGCCACCACCGCTTCCTCCTATGCCGCCTCCTCGTGAACCGCCTCCAGGTCCTCCGACCGTAACCTGGAACTAGGGCACAGAGAAAAGGGCGCCCGAGGGCCCAAGCGACATACAAGCCCTAGTGTGACTGCACGCGCTAGCAGGCGGACGACTCGCGCGACCGGCATGCCGCCATGCCTCGATGGCTGAAGACGGCTCCTTTCGCGGCGCTAGACTGTTGACGACAGGACAACCGAGCGACGGGTGGGGCCGCGCTCAGCCTGAGTGCCACCATGACCACCTACAGCATCGTCCAGATCGGCAGCGACCTCACCGGTTGGGCCATCGAGATCGACGGCTTGCTCTGCGCCTCGCACCCGTCGCTCATCTATCTGGCGGCCCACATTGAGGCGACGCTGAAGGGCGCCGAGGAGCGCGAGGCCGCACTGATCGCCAAGGCAATCGCGGCCCGGCCGTGGCCCAACTACGAGGAGCGTTTGGCACATTTCACCGTCACCGGGCCGTGGAAGCCGGCGCTGGATCCGTTCAAGCGCTGAGCCGTCTGATGCCTTGCTGGCGCTACTGGCCGTTCTCGCCGCCACATTCGCGGGCCTGGCAGACAATCGAATGGGTGATCGGCGACGAGGAAGGGCCATCATCAGATCGGCCGACCCAAGGCAATGCAAAGGAGCTGCTTGCTCTCGAAGCCGCCGGCCGGTGGGGCTGCGCTGGCGTCTGGTGGCGCCCCGCAATGACCAAAGCGCAATCGATCTACGATACCTGCAGCGGCACCAACAACAGCCTCAGGCGTTGACGGACATGCCGCTGGCGACTCCCCTAAGGCCGCAACCGAGTTGGCCTCATATCGACAGGTGTTGCGCCTCGCCAATCCTGGACACGATCAAATCCTCGAAGATGAGCCTCAAGCGGCGCCGTCTTCTGGAAAGGAAAAGAAAGAGCCTTTGCGGGAGTTCTGGGGAGTCGTTTATTGCGCTCTCTTCGAGTCGTTCTTTGATCGCTTCATTGCTTATGTAGGTAGCGTTTCTACCACCATCATGGTTTTGGTCGGTGTCGCCCATTCCGCTGGAATGTGGACCGGTTCGTTTTGCCTGTTCTCGGCCGAGCATATTCATTTGTGGTTCTACCTGACGGCCCTTTACTTACTCGCTCCTGTAGGCTTGGTCCTTCTTGGTCGGCGAACCGTCAGATGGGCCCGCGAACTCGCCACTAAGGCGATGAAGGAACTGGGCTCTTTCTTTGCCCAGCTTCCACAAAGCGCTAGCCTTCCGGTGCCACTGGTCCCCTCTGAGGAACCTTCGCGCCGTTAGTCGCCACAGCGGTTTACGGCACTCTAGCCAAAGATCAACTGAAGCCGGCTCGCCATTGGAAGTGGCCGGCGCCGTCGATCACCCATCCCCCGCTCAGAGCTTGCGGGTTCTCGGCTTCTTCGGCTCCTGCGCTGCCTGCCAGTTCACGCCTTCCATGGTCTTCAGCAGCGCCTTGGTTGCTGCAGGTGTTGCGGCGACTTCGCCCAGCCACGTGGGCCAGGCGTCGTCCTCCAAGATGGCCGGCACGCGGGGATCGTCCTCCTGGGACTTGATCGTGCGCCGGATGAGCTCGTTGGCAGGCACCGTCGCCATGACAACACGCCAGCAGGGGCGCCGGCAGATCGGCAATCTCGAACCGCCGCCATACGAAAGCGAAGCCGCGCGGCCGGCCGTCCTTGGAATCGATCATCCATTGCCGGGTTTCCGGCTTGCCGGACGGTTTCACCACCTCTTCCCCTTCGTTGAAGGTACGGAAGAGTACGATGCCACGTTGGCCCGCGTGGAAGGGTGTGCGGAACGGTTCCTTCGCGTCGATCGTTTCTGATCGCGCATGGATCGGCCGGGGTCGTCGCCAGTCCCTTGGATCTGGAAATCCCCAGCGCATTGGGACCACGCGTCGCGCGCGTGTCTCGGCATCCCAGACGATGACCCGCAGCAAACCGTTGACGCGAAGCGTGTCGATTTGGTCGTTGCCGCCCTCACCGGCCTCTTGTCCTTCGCCGCCTTGTCCTTCGACTAGGTTGCCCGATAGAAGCGCCAGCGACAGCGTGACGACTTCTCTCCAGGAGTACATGGCTGTGAACTTGCCGCACATGGCGGAACGGTATTACTGCCGTCAGACACTGCGCTATCGCCGTCGTGTATGCCGACGGTGCAGTACCGGTTCCTCTGATCCAGCCCGAATCGACCGCTCGGCGATCAGCATCGCGCGCTCGCCGGTGGCGTGGTCGTCCATCTCCAGGCACCCCAGCGCACTATAGTGTCGGCGGTGATTGTCGATATCGCGCCTTCATCTCAACACATATTGGCCACGCTAGGATCGAGAGCGGAGGATTTGGGCGACCTATTGCGTCGTGCCCACATGAGGGATGATCAGGGGCAGCGGTTCGTAGTCTGGCTATCGACCTTTCACCTCAACGTCCTCGGAGGTACTGAATGCTTTCTCTCAAGGGACTTCTATCCGTTGCTGCTCTAGCCGTGCTGATTCAGCCGGCATGGGCAATGAACGGCGATGCGCCTGGAAGCGCGCCCAACGGCACGACTGGAGCAAATGCCCCGATAGCCGCACCGCTACCCACCGGTCCGGGGACGCGAGCTTGCACAAAAGTCGCAAAGCCGACGTTGTCGAGCGAAGAGCGCGCGAGGCGGAAGGCGGTAAGGGCCGAGCGCGCGTCGTTGGGCGTCCAGCCCCGACAAAAGACCCCTGCACAGATTGCTGCCCGCCGTGCACGGACAACCTGCTAGCCGCTGCCGCCCTAGCCTGACTCTCGGGAAATCCTTTGGCGGCGCGCGCCTAGAAAGCTCTGCGGAAAGTCGGCTCTACCCACGCTGACGGCATGGCCGCCCTATTGCTCGTCCGCGACAGTGGCCGCCATTTGCTTCAGCAGCGTCGCCCGCGTTGCCGTGGGATGCGGCTCGGCGTCGCCGGGCTGTCGGCTCGCCCACTCCGCCCACATCACGTCGCGCTCGCCCTCGGCGAATGTGCCTGCCTCGAGATGGCCCAGTGCCCTGACCAAGTGATCTCCCTCGCGTTGGCCGATCGCCGCGTCACGCTTCTCCAGTTCGGCGAGTTATCGCTCGATACGCTGGGCAAGGTTGCGGTGGGCGGTAGCGATGGCTTGGGGCGACTAGCTCATCGGTTCATATGAACGCCCGAATTGATGCAGTCAGCACTGAGGTGCGATGCGTTGACGGTAGCCATCGAAGTACTGACTTCCGCAGGGAACTTGCTGCTGAACGACTTGGTCAGGATACCCGTTCTGCCCCCGATTCGTCACGGTCACCGTGGTGTAGCGACGGTTATTCTGCTGGCCGTACCCGCCGTTATTATTCCCCTGCTGATTGGGGTACCAGTTTGGCGCTGGCTGCGAATAGCCATACTGCGCCGCGCCGGTCATGCCGATGCCCACAAAGAGCATCAGTCTCAGATTTTTCCACATCTCTATCCCTCCAGCGTGTGACCTACCGCACGTCGTCGCGGACTTTGCGGGCCAGACTAGGGCGGCTTTGCCATTTCTCGTGACTCAACGTCCTGATCTGGGCTTGCTCACGAGCCGGGGCACCCTATCGCGATATAACATGCTCTTAAGGTGTAGCCACTGTAGCCGGTGTAGCCGTAGCAAAAAGGCGAACTCCACCCGGACCTACTTAAACCCGACTTGAATTGCGACCTCGGCCGTTAGTGGGATCATCGACTGTTTCAGCTTCCCCATCGCCGCCACCAAGGTGTCAAGCTTGTCCGGGTTGTCGGGCACGTCCTTGTTGACGTCTCGAATGGCGCGGAAGAGATGCAGCGCGTCCATTCCCGCTGGGGCGATCCGCTTATCGATGGCCTCCCCCAATCCTGATGGCACTCTGAATGGCGTACTCTTGGGTGCCAGGTGGTCGGCCAGTTCAAGGCGTAGGAACCGATCGCCCAGCTTGCCTCGCACTTGGTCGAGCAGGGAGGCGATGTACTTCATCTCGGCGTCCAGCCCTTCGACATCATCAAACATTCTGCGTCACTCCTCGAGGGATCCGACCGACTGCGCTCGCCATCCCGCCATTGTCCCGGCTACGTCCCGCGATGTCCCGGCAACAGCGGGCGAAATGGCACCGCTTGTGTCCCCAGTGTGTCCCCGGGAGCTACGGGCCAATTGGCTCAATGCCATAAAAGCTTGATTTTAATGGTGCCCCGAGACGGAATCGAACCGCCGACCCCATCATTACGAATGACGTGCTCTACCAGCTGAGCTATCGGGGCACGGCGGCGGGTTTAGGGGAAAGCCGGCGGCGGCGCAAGACGGCGTTTCGGCCGAAAACGAAGCATCCGGGCGACCGACCCGCTATAGAAGCCCGCCATGACGACGACGCTTGCCCTCCTGCCGCTCCTGCTGGTGCTCGGCCTGCTCGCCTCGGGCCGCGCCAGCGCCTTTGTCGCGGGCCTCGCGGGCCTTTCGGCGACGCTGGCCGCCTCGGCGGTGATCGTCACCCAGCAGCAGGGCGGCGCTGCCCTCGCCGGACTCTTCCTGCGCGAGACCTCGGCCGGGCTTTGGCTGTCCTGGCACGTCATCGCCATCATCGCTGCCGGCATGTTCTTCCACCGCTGCCAGCAGGCGCGCGGCAGTTCGGCCAACGGCGCCGTCCTCGAAGCCAATCCGCGCCGGCTGTGGTCGGTGTGCTTCCTGCTGGCGCCGTTCGCCGAATCGGTGACGGGCTTCGGCGTCGGCTACATCATCGCGCTGGCAGCATTGCGCCGGCTGGGACTGGGCGGCATGTCGGCCCTGCTGCTCGGGCTCTACAGCCAGTCCCTGGTGCCATGGGGCGCGCTCGCCACCGGCACGACCGTGGGCGCCACCCTGGCCGGCCTGACACCCAACCAGCTCGGTCTCAGCTCGGCATGGCTCCAGCTCCCGATCCACGCACTCTATCTCGCGTTCTACTGGCGCTTCGCCCGCGAGGCGGGCTTCGCCACATCGCTGGCGCAGAAGCTCGACGATGTGCTGTGGACCGCGCTGCTGCTGGCGCTGGTCTGGCTGTTCAACGATTACAGCGACGTCGAGATCGCCGGCGCCGCGCCCACGGCGCTGTTGCTGGCGCTGCGCTTCTGGCGGGACGAGCGGCCGGATGCGGCGCGACTCAAGGCGGCGCTTCATGCCAATGCGCCCTATGTGGCGCTCACCCTGGCGCTCTGCGCCACGCGGCTGGTGCCGCCGCTGCGCGATTTCCTGAAGCCGCTGTGGGCGATGCGGCCGTTCGAAAATCAGCCGGCGTTCGCGCCGCTCTACGCGCCGGGCTTCTGGCTGGTCTCGATCGGGCTGGTCGTGGTTGTTTTTGCACGCGCATCGCTCGGCAGGGTGCTCGCCGAGACCGGCCGCGGCGCGTGGCGCTCCTGCGCCGTCACGCTGCTGTTCGTGGTCATGGCGGAATTCTACGTCGGCTCGGGCATGGCGACCTCGATCGCCGAGGCGCTGCGCGCCGTGGCCGGCCGTGGCGCCGCCGTCAGCGTGCCACTGTTCGCCGCCGTCGGCGGCTTCCTGACCGGCGGCGGTTCCGCCGCCAACGCCATGCTGATGCCGATGGTCACCGCCCTCGCGCGCGCGATCCAGGTCGATCCGGCCTGGATCGCGGCGGTGCAGAACAGTGTCTGCACCAACCTCACCATGCTGTCGCCCATTCGCGTGTCGATGGGAGCCTCCATCCTCGCGCTGCCGTCGGCCGAGGCCATGCTCTACCGCCGCGCCTGGCCGCTCGCCCTGCCGCCGCTGCTGACCGGTTTCGCCGCCATTCTGGTGCTGCTGGCATCGGGCTGATTTGGCCTTATGATCCCGCCCGCAACACCGGAATTGTGGGAGAGAACGATGGCCAAGGTGGCATTTCTGGGTCTGGGCGTGATGGGCTTTCCGATGGCGGGGCATCTGGCCGCCAAGGGCCACGACGTGACCGTCTACAACCGTACCTTCGCCAAGGCCGAGGCGTGGACCCAGAAGCACAAGGGCAAGGCCGCCAGGACGCCGAAGGAAGCGGCGGCCGGTCAGGAGATCGTGTTCTCCTGCGTGGGCGACGACAATCATCTGCGCGCGGTGATGCTGGGCGAGAGCGGCGCGCTTGCCGGCATGGCCAAGGGCGCGATCATGTTCGACAACACCACGGCCTCGGCCGACATCGCCCGTGAGCTCCACGCGGCAGCGAAGAAGATCGGCGTCGACTTCATCGATGCGCCCGTTTCGGGCGGACAGGCGGGCGCGGAGAACGGCCAGCTCACCGTGATGTGCGGCGGCGAGCAGGCGCCGTTCGACAGAGCCAAGCCCGTGGCCGATGCCTTCGCCAAGGCAGTGACTCTGATCGGCCCGCCGGGCTCGGGCCAGATCACCAAGATGATGAACCAGATGTGCATCGCCGGCCTCGTCCAGACGCTGTCCGAGGCGCTCAATCTCGGTCAGCGCGCCGGCCTCGACATGGACAAGGTGATGAGCGCCATCTCCAAGGGCGCGGCGCAAAGCTGGCAGATGGACAATCGCTGGCAGAACATGATCGCTGGCAAGTTCGACTACGGCTTCGCCGTCGACTGGATGCGCAAGGACCTCGGCATCGCCATGGCCGAGGGCAAGCGCTGGAAGGCGCAGATGCCGGTGGTCGCCCTGGTCGACCAGTTCTATCAGCGCGTCCAGGAGCGCGGTGGCGGACGCTGGGACACGTCGAGCCTGATCCAGCCGCTGCAGAAGCCGTAAGCCCATGAGCGGTTACACGCTCTGGGGACGTCCCGGCTGGGGCTCGGCGATCGTCGAGGCCCAGCTCGACTGGTATGGGCTGCCCTTCACCTTCGAGCCGGTCGAGGATCTCTTCCGAACGCCGGGGGCGAAGGCCAGGCTCGAGAAGGTGAATCCGCTCGCCCAGGTGCCGACGCTGGTACTGCCCGATGGCAGCATCATGAGCGAGAGTGCGGCGATCACGCTGCTGCTGGCCGACATCACGGGCAAGGATACGCTCGTGCCCAGAGCTGACGCGCCGGAGCGCGCGAAGTTCCTGCGCTGGCTGGTCTACATGGTGGCCAACATCTACCCGACCTTCACCTATGCCGACGATCCGGCGCGCTTCGTGTCGGTCAATGCCGCGCGCGATCCGTTCCGCGCCGCCACCGACGCCTATGCCCAGCGGCTGTGGCACCAGGTCGAGAGCGAGACCGGCAGCCCGTGGTTCCTGGGCGAACGCTTCTCCGCCCTCGACATCTTTATCAACATCATGACGCGCTGGCGTCCCAAGCGCGGCTGGTTCGAGGGCGAGACGCCGAAGCTGTTCGCCATTGCGCGCAAGGCCGATGCGCTGCCAGAGCTGAAAGAAGTGTGGAAGAGGAATTATCCATGAGACGCCGCGGCTTCGTTGCGCTCGCTGCCACTTCCGCTGTCGTCGCATCCGCCCGCGCGCCAGCCTTTGCTCAGGGGGGCGCCTATCCCGACAAGCCGATCACCATGGTCGTGCCGGCGCCGCCGGGCGGCGGCACCGACCTGGTCGCGCGTCTCTATTCCGACCTCCTGTCGCAGGAACTCGGCCAGCAGGTGCTGGTCGACAACAAGGGCGGCGGCAACGGCAACGTCGGTACCGCCTTCGTCGCGCGCGCCAAGCCCGATGGCTACACGCTCCTGATGCAGTATTCGGCCTACCATTCGGCCAATCCGGCGCTGATCAAGGAGCTGAACTGGAAGCCCGACGATTTTGCCGGCGTCGCCATGGGTGCCGTGGCCCCGCATGTCATCGTCATCGCCAAGAAGGTCCCGGCAGACGATCTCAAGAGCTTCATCGCCTACGCCCAGGCCAACAAAGGCAAGCTGAACTACGCCTCGGTGGGCGCCGGTTCGGTGCCGCATCTCGGCGGCGTTCTGCTCAACAAGGCAGCCGGCATTGACCTCACGCACATCCCCTACAAGGGCGCCGGGCCGGCGACGCAGGACCTCGTGGCGGGCCAGGTCGAGTTGATGGTCGTGACGCCGCCCTCGGTGTCGGGTCACATCCGCAATGGCAACGTGAAGGCGCTGGCGATCGCCAGCGATCAGCGCCATCCCGCTTTCCCCGACATCCCGACCACGGCCGAGGCCGGCCTGCCCGGCTTCACGCTCGACGGCTGGTTCGCGCTGTTCGCACCTGCCGGCACGCCGCAGCCCATCGTCGACAAATTGAACACAGCGATGCGCAAGATCGGCAAGATGGAAGCCGTCGTCGCCCGCGCCAGCCAGCTCGGCACTGTGCTGAAGGACTGGACGCCGGCCCAGATGGACAGCTTCGCCAAGGGCGAGGTCGAGACCTGGGGCAAGGTGATCCGCGACAACAACATCACCTTCACCGAGTAGGCCCCGGGGAAGAGCCGTTTTCCGGCACACCTCGTTGTGCCACGCAGTGTTCGGCCGCCTGTGCCAGAAGTCGCCATCAAGCCCTTGAACGAACAGGGCAATCCCTCCCTGATCGGCTGTGCCGTCACCGGCGGATGGCGCTCGTCCAGAACGTCTGCCTCAACGCCCACGACCTGGTTGAAGCAGCGGCCTCGAGGCGGTCCTCCTGACCGGCACCGACCTCGCGCCGATCTTCGACGAGGAAACGGCAGGCAAACGGCCATACGACAGTGCAATTACAAGGTGCACTCAGAGGTATCCTTACGACCTTTGACCTGCTACGGCGTCTTCTGCAGTTGGTGAACTCCCAGCCAATGACTTCCGGCTTCTCGGTATTGCCGGAGCGACGGCGGGCGACGGGACAGAAGCATTCGCCTGCGGCCCAAAGCATACATCGAGGAAGGACGCGCCATGCGCCCAGTCGGGATAGTGATCTCGCTCGCCACCGCCTTGGCGGTCACTTCGGTGCACGCCGGGGAATTCGCCATTTCGAGCATCCACCCGTTCGATCCACCGACCGTCCAGGCAGTGGATTCGATGGGCAGGCAGATCGAACTGCGCACTGGCGGCAAGCATACGATCAGGAGAGCGGTGCTGTCGGTCGACATGGACTCGGAGAGCTTCCTGATCGCCAGCCTTCGCAACGGCTCGCTCGAGATGGGCCGCGTCAACGTCGAGTCGCTGAACGACATCGTGTCGGCGACCATTGTTCCGTCTTTGCCGTTCCTGTTCAAATCCCGGGAGCACCTGCGCGACGTCCTCGACGGACCGATCGGTGCTGAAATCCTGGCTGCCATGGAGCCGGCCGGCCTGGTCGGCCTTTGCTTCTATGACGTCGGGGCACGCTCACTCTATGCCAAGCGCCCTATCCGAACCATCGCCGACATCAAGGGCATGACGGCCCGCATTCAATCGTCGACCATGTCGGCCGCCATGATGCACGCAGTGGGCGCGAAGGTATCGACGATCTCCCACGACCGGGTGCCCGTTTCGCTCAAGCACGGCATCATAGATGCCGCAGAGAGCAGCTGGGCCGCCTACATCTCGTCGAGCGACAACCAGATGGCACGCTTCTTCAGCCCAACGGAGCATTCGATGGCGCCGGAGGTGCTGGTGTTCTCGAAGAACGTCTGGAACAGGCTCACGAAAGAGGAACAGACGATCATCCGGATGGCGGCCAAGGAATCGGTCGCGCTGATGCGCAAGGTATGGGACGAGCGCGAAGGATCTGCCCGCGCCGCCGTCGAGCAGTCGGGGTCGATCTGGGTCGACAACGTCGACAGGAAGTCGTTCAGCGATGCCATGTTTCCGGTTCGGGCTCGCTTTCTGATTGAGCCCAAGCTGCAGGACATGGTCAATCGCATCCAGGCGACCCACTAGAAGGCTCGGTGACCTAAAACGTCTGCCTGACGCCCACGATCTGGCTGAGGCAGAGGCCGATATGCTCGGCGGTATCGGAGGCTAGCCCTACGACCTCGATCTCGACATTGAGCGCATCGGCATCGGCCTGGGCGAAGACGCGCGCCGGCACGAGGCCGCGCTTGGCCAGCAGCTCAAGCGCGCGCGGCAGCACACCGGGTTCGGCATCGGCCTCGAAACAGTATCGGACGATGGAGTTGCTACGCTTGAGAGCGAGGACGCCATGTGACGTGGTGGACATCGGAAGATTCCCTGGATGAATTGAGGGCGAACGCAGCAACGCGGCGGTTTGCAGTGCAAACCGTGGTGCTAATTCGCCGTCCCAGGGAATTCCGACCGACCATGTCGAGAGCAGTATAGCGCCGGGACCGGCCGGCGGGCTACGCTCTTGGCAACGGCCCATCGGGAAGGAAACAAAGATGCGTTCGACGCCCATTTACGAGGTTCATGCTGTCAAATACGCCCACCTGCCGCGCAAGGCGTGGGAAGTGCAGATCAACCCCGACCCGCACGATGCCGACTTCCCGATGGACTATTTCGTCTGGGTGGCGATTCCGCTCGACGAGGAAGGCCACCGTGTCATCGGCGGCAAGCCGATCGTGATCGACACCGGCTTCAACGCCGAGGTCGGCAAGGGCCGCGGCCGCGAAGTGAAGAAGAATCCCGCCGACCTGCTGGTCCACCTCGACGTCGACGCCAAGACTGTCGAGGACGTCATCATTACCCACCTGCACTACGACCATGTCGGCAACTGGGACCGCTTCCCCAAGGCGCGCTTTCATCTGCAGGACAAGGAGATGAACTTCGCCACCGGCCGGCACATGTGCAAGGACCCGTTCCGCCACGCCTACGAGATCGAGGACATCGTCGGCATGATTCGCGCGGTCTACGGCAAGCGCGTCGTGTTCCACGACGGCGACGAGGAGATCCAGCCCGGCATCTCGGTGCACCTGATCGGCGGCCACACCGCCGGCATCCAGTCGGTGCGCATCATGACCCGGAACGGCTGGCTCGTGCTGGCCTCCGACGCCAGCCACTATTTCTGGGGCGTCAACAATGACAAGCTGTTCGCCATCGTCTACTCGGTGGCCGACATGCTGGCGGGCTACGACCGGTTGAAGAAGCTGGCCGACGGCAGGATCGAGATGGTGATCCCCGGCCACGACGCCGAGGTCATGACGCGCTATCCGGCGTCGAAGAAGGGCCTCGAAGGCATCAGCGTCAGGCTGGACTGAGAGATCTCTGCAACAAACCAGGTGTCATCCCGAACGAAGTGAGGGACCTTTCGCGGCGCCTGCAAAGATCCATCACTCACGCTCGGGATGACAGCGTTCGTTTAACTTCCGCTCACGCGCAGTCACTTCTCTCGACGTTCCACAGCGTCTTGCAAGGGCCTACGCCGCCATCGACGCGCGGGCTTTCCCAATCATCAGAGCCGCGCTTGCGGCTTCACGCCCTTTCTCGACGAAGTGCGCGCGATAGATCTGATTGTGGTGTTCGGTCTCCTGATACTGATGCGGTGTCAGCGAAACCGACAAAACAGGCACGCCTGTATCCATGCCGGCGCGCATCAGCCCGTCCACGACTGCTTGGGCGACAAATTCGTGACGATAAATTCCTCCATCGACGACGAACGCGGCGGCGACGACCGCAGCATACCGCCCTGTTGCCGCGAGGTTGCGTGAAAACAACGGCATCTCGAAAGCACCCGGAACGTCGAATACCTCGACGTGCTCGGCCGGAACCAGTTCGAGGAATCCGTCGAGCGCTCGGTCTACGATGTCAGCGTGCCACCTGGCTTTGACGAAGGCATAGCGGGCGGGTGTCATGGCGATCTCCTTTGGCGAACAGACACGTCACCCAAGGCGATCACGCACGACCTTGCTGCTCCAAAAGAGCAGCAGGCCACACGTTCTCTTTCATCCGGACTGTTACCGTCGGCTCAGGCATCACACCTGATCTGCTTGACCCTTCTTGTGGAAGGCGCTCGCGGGCTCGCAACTGACGCTGCATACCGCCGGTAGGGATTTTCACCCTGCCCTGAGAACGCGGAAACCATAAGGGTAGGGCCACGAGCTGGCAATATTCGGAAAGCACCTCCGCCCACATCGGGTCGAAAGAGCTGTTGTGCATCGAGGGCGAGCCGTCAGATTTTCACCATCGGGTGATCACTGCGACACCATTGGTTCAATTTCCACTTCGTGTCATTTCTTCTCGACGTTCCACAATGCCAGCGCGGGCGTCTGCAACAGGCCGTCGACGTTGGAGCGGATGGCCGTCGGCGTCGTGAACTGGCCGAGCGGCACATGCGTGGGGTACTCCAACACGCGCAGTTGCACGGCCTCGGCAATCTGCTTCTGCTTCGCCGGATCGGTCTCCCTGGCGTAGGCATCGCGCAGCTTCTCCAGATCGGCGTCGCACGGCCAACCGAACGTCGCCTTGTCGCACGAGGCGTTGAGGAAGGCCGTCGACACCGGGTTCAGCACGTCGGTGGCACCCCATGAGGTGAAGAAGGCGCCCCAGCCTCCCTTGTCCGGCGGGTCCTTCTTGGCGCGGCGGCCGACCAGCGTCTGCCAGTCCATCGCCTGCAGGTCGATCTTCAGGCCGGCCTTCTCGAGCTGGGCCTTGGCCACGGTGGCGAGGTTGTTGTGCCCGGCGGTGTCGGTCTGGTGCATCAGCACGACCGGCGTGCCGTCGTATCCCGCCTCGGCCAGAAGTTGCTTGGCCTTGGCGATATTGCCCGAGATCTTGTCGTCCCAGCCCTTGGTCGATTCCAGCGGCGAGCCGCAGGGAAACAGCGACTTGCATTCCTTGTAGTAGGCCGGGTTGCCGACATTGGCCTCGAGGAACTCCTTCTGCGACAGCGCATAGAGCACGGCCTGGCGCACCTTGGCGTTGTCGAACGGCTTGAACAGCACGTTGAAGCGCATGGCGTATTGCCGGCCCGCCGTGTTGACCACGGTGATCTTGATGTTCTTGTCCTTGGCGAGCAGCGGCAGCAGGTCGGGCGGCACGATCTCGACCAGATCCACTTCGCCATTGATCAGGGCATTCACCTGGGTCTGGGTGTCGGGCAGCGTCAGCCATTCGACCCGGTCGACCTTGGCGAGCTTGCCGCCGGCCAGCCCTGAAGCCGGCTCGGCGCGCGGCTTATACTTTGGATTCTTGACGTACACCGCCTTTTCACCGGGCCTCCACTCGTCCTTCTTGAAGATGAAGGGGCCGGAGCCGGTCGAGTCGGTGATCTGGGTGTTGGGATCGGTGGAGGCTACCGCCTTAGGCATCATGAACGGCACGTTCGAGCTCGACTTGCCGAGCGATTCGAGCACCAGCCCGTAGGGTTCCTTCAGCACCATCTTGATGGTCTTGGCGTCGGGCGCGCTTAGGTCGGCCACCACGCCCATCAACTTCTGGCCCATCGAATCCTTGGCGCCCCAACGCTTGATCGAAGCGACGCAATCCTCCGCCGTCACCGGCTTGCCGTCGTGCCACTCCAGGCCGTCGCGCAGTGTGAAGGTCCAGGTGAGCTTGTCGTCGGAGACGGTCCACTTGTCGACCATCTGCGGCTTGACCTCGAGCTTGCCATCGAGCGCAAACAGCGTGTCGTAGATCATGTTGCCGTGATGGGTGGAGATGAGCGCCGTCGTCCAGACCGGATCAACGATCTTGAGGTCTGAGTGCAGCGCCACCTTGAGCGTTGTTTGCGCCGCGGCGGGCGTCGCCAGGGCAGCGGCTGCGGCAACGGCGGCGAAGGTACAAGCAAGACGACGACCGAACTTCAACATGACAATCCCTCCTGGGCTCCCCGCCAGCAAGCAACAATAGGGCCGTCAGGCGACTTGCGCGACCGCCAGAAGCGCTTGCCACTCGGTCAACTTGACGCGAGGCCGGCCCGTGGCCGCACCAGCTGCAACTTCCGCCTTGTCGATGCGATGCCAGCCGTCCGCATCGACGCAAACCGGCAGCGGATCGGGACCGCTCTTGGGATCGCGCTCTTTCAGCCAGGCCGCCACTTCCTTGGCGACCGCGTGACTGTCGGCCCGGTTGGTCGGAATCGTGCCGCTGGGCCCGCGCCGGGCCCAGCCGACCGCGAACACGCCGTCGGCCTTCGGATAGTCCTTGCCGCCATAGCCGATGCAGGTGATCACGAGATCGACCGGCAGCTTGCCGGTCGTGAGCTCCAGTTCGCCCGTCCGGAAGCCCGTGGGGGCGGCATTGAACAGGAAGTGCACGGTGACCGGCTTGCCGCCGGGCGTGTTGGCGGCGAAGCCCTTCAGGATTTCGAGATTCTTGTTCTTGCGCAGCCGCTCGGGTGTCGGGTCGGAGACCGGCGGATGGCCGTTCAGCGCCTGGGCGTCGGTGACGGCTACGGCACGGGCAAGGCGGCCCATTTCACCCATTTCGTTGTTGGTGAAAGAGGCATGTTCGGGCCCACGCCGGCCGATCACGTAGATATCGGTAAGTGGTGCTGCCGCAATCGCTGCAGAGGCCGCCGGCACGATGTCGCTCTTGGCCATTTCCTCGGCGCTCTTGGCCAGCAGCCGGGCGACATCGAGCGCCACGTTGCCGTTGCCGATCACCGCCACGCGCTTCACCTGGGAAAGGTCAGGCCCCTGGCGGAAGTCCGGATGGCCGTTCAGCCAGGCCACGAACCGCCACGAGCCCCAGACCTGCGGCAGTTCCTCGCCCTGCACGCCGAGCTTGCGATCGATCACCATGCCCATGGCCACGATCACCGCGTCGTAGGCCGCCTGTAGCTCGTCCCAGGACAGGTCGCGGCCGATCTCGACATTGCCGGCAAAGCGGAGGTCGGGCTGAGCCAACAGCCGGTCGAATTGACGGGCCACTGCCTTGGTGCCCTGGTGATCCGGCGCGACGCCCGCCCGCACCAGCCCATGCGGCGTCGGCAGGCGATCGATCAGGTCGATGCGGAGTTCTGGATTGGCGCGCAAAAGCCCGTCGGCGGCATAGAAGCCGGAGGGGCCGGCGCCCACGATGGCAACCCTGTGAGTCATGGCAGCTCGCTTAGCATATGATGGTCGAAATGAGGATGCTCCTCGTGTTCCTCTCCACCGCTGGGGGGAGAGGAGCTTGAGAGGCAGGAGAGGACATGGCTAAAAAATACGGACATCTGACGCAACTGGGCCGCCCGGCGGCGCTGCCGGCCTCGCCCGACAAGGCGGTACTGGAGACCGTGCCCAATGCCAATCCGCGCGACCTCTATCTCGTGCGTTTCACGGCGCCCGAATTCACGACACTCTGCCCGATGACGGGCCAGCCCGACTTCGCGCATCTGGTGATCGACTACGCGCCGAAGGCGAAGCTGATCGAGAGCAAGTCGCTAAAACTCTATCTCGGCAGCTTCCGCAATCACGCCGACTTCCACGAGGCCTGCACGCTCGCCATCGGCCAGCGCCTCGCCAAGGTGCTGGCGCCGCGCTGGCTCAGGATCGGCGGCTATTGGTATCCGCGCGGCGGCATGCCGATCGACGTCTTCTGGCAGACTGGCACGCCGCCCAAGGGGCTGTGGCTGCCCGATCCGGGTGTCGCGCCCTATCGCGGCCGGGGCTGACCGGCACAGGTTCGTGGCCCGTATTCCGCCTACGCCCAAGCGACCGCCGCGCCAGGCAACGCCGGTCCAATTGCGCGACGCCATCCGCGACGAGGCGCTGCGGCTGGGTTTCGACGCCGTGGGCTTCGCCGATGCGACGCTGGCGCCGGAAGCGCGCGCCGTGCGGCTGGCGCAACTCACGCAATTCGTCGAGCTGGGTTTCCAGGGCGACATGGGCTGGCTCGGCGAACGCAGCGAGGAGCGCGCCGATCCGCAGACCCTGTGGCCGGAGGCAGAGACCGTGGTGTCGCTGGCGCTCAACTACGGGCCAGACATCGATCCGCGCGCGGCGCAGGACGCACGCGAGATGGGCGCGATCTCAGTCTACGCCCAGGGCCGCGACTATCACGATGTGATGAAGACCCGGCTGAAGGCACTGGGCCGCTTCATCTGGGACAACTACCGCCATTCGATAAAAGTCTTCGTCGACACCGCGCCGCTGATGGAAAAACCCACGGCACAGGCGGCGGGCCATGGCTGGCAGGGCAAGCACACCAACCTCGTGTCACGCCACTTCGGCTCGTGGTTGTTCCTGGGCGAGTTGCTGCTGTCGACGCGGCTGCCGCCCGACCCGGCCGAGAGCGACCATTGCGGCCAGTGCCGCGCCTGCCTCGATGCCTGCCCGACGGCGGCGTTCCCCGCACCCTACAAGCTCGACGCGCGACGCTGCATCTCCTACCTCACCATCGAGCACGAGGGCGCCATCGACCGCGAATTCCGCGCTGCTCTCGGCAACCGCATCTATGGTTGCGACGATTGCCTGGCTGCCTGCCCATGGAACAAGTTCGCCCGGACGGCGCAGGAAGCAGCCTTCCTGCCGCGGCCGGAACTCACGGCGCCCACGCTCGTCGAACTGGCCACCCTCGACGACGCGGGCTTTCGCCAGCGCTTCGCCGGCACCGCCATCAAGCGTATCGGCCGCGACCGCTTCGTGAGGAACGTCGCCTACGCACTCGGCAACAGCGCGGCTCCCGAGGCGGTGCTGGCCATGGTCGAGCGGTTGCTGGAAGATCCCTCGCCTCTGGTGCGCGGCGCCGCGGTGTGGGCATTCTCGCGGCTCGCCCCTCAGGCATTCGAGCGGCGACGCCAGCAGACGACCGATGCAGATGTGGACGTTCAGGCCGAATGGAGAGCAAGCCCATGATGATCGGACCCAAGCATTTCCTGACAGCCGGTGCGCTCGGCGCCGCTCTCCTTCTCGGTATCGGCGCCGCCACGGCGCAGCCGGTCTCGCCGGAACAGGCGGCCAAGATCGTGGCCAGCCCGGATCGCAGTGCCGCCGACCTGACCAACGACAAGCGCCGCAAGCCCCAGGAGATACTGGTCTTCATCGGCGTTCGCCCTGGCATCACCGCCCTCGATCTCAGCGCCGGTGGTGGCTACACGACGGAATTGCTGGCGCGCACGATCGGGCCCTCCGGCGCGGTCTATGGCCAGAGCCGTCCACGCGATCCCAACCAGCCCGCGCCGCGCCCCGCCGCGCCCGAAGGCAATGCCAATCCTTCCGCCACGCCCGCCGCTCCACCCGCCGCGCCCGCGGCGCCACGTCCCTCGCCAGTGGCCCTTGCCGATCGCAACGACAAGCTCAAGGCCGCTGGCGTTGCCGCCGCGCCGATCACCGCCCTCTCGCGCCCGTTCGAAGATCCCGTCCCGCCAGAACTTGCGGAGGGTCGCTTCGATCTCGTGACCCTGATGTTCAACTATCACGACCTCGGATTCTTGAACGTCGATCGCGCCAAGATGAACCAGGCGGCCTTTCACGCGCTGAAGCCGGGTGGCTTCTACGTCATCGCCGACCATTCGGGCCGCCCCGGCACCGGCATTTCCGAGTCGGGCACGCTCCATCGCATCGAGGAAGCGTTCCTGCGCAAGGAAGTCGAGGCCGCGGGCTTCAAGCTGGTGGCCGAGGGAAATTTCCTGCGCAATCCCAACGATCCCCGCGACAAGAACACGCCGGATCCGCCGCAGCCCAAGGACGAGTTCGTCCTGAAGTTCGTCAAACCCTAAGGACGCTCATGGGCGTTGACCTCATCCTGAGGAGCGCCCGAAGGGCGCGTCTCGAAGGATGGCAGCAGGCGAGGTGCGCGTGCCCATCACAGGGCGGAGACTACTCCGCCCGATTCGAGACGCCGCGCTTCAGGCGCATGTGAATGCGCCGACGCGGCTCCTCAGGATGAGGTGGCATTGTATCGGCTTGCCTTAACGCCGCGCCTTGAAGAAATCGCGCAGCAGTTCTGCCGCCTCGGCCTCGGCAATTCCCGGATAAAGCTCGGGCCTGTGGTGGCAGGTCGGCTGGTCGAAGATGCGTGGCCCGTGCTCGACACCACCCCCCTTGGGATCTGAAGCGCCCCAGTAGACTCGGCGCAGGCGTGCGAAGGAGATCGCCTGGGCGCACATCGGGCAGGGCTCCAGCGTGACATGGAGATCGCAACCAACCAGCCGCGATGAGCCCAGCTTCGCAGCCGCCATGCGGATCGCCAGCATCTCGGCATGCGCCGTCGGATCGTGGTCAGCCTCGGTCTGGTTGCCGGCTTCCGCCAGCACCATGCCATCGGGGCCGACAATCACCGCGCCGATCGGCACCTCGCCCCGCACTGCGGCCGCGCGCGCCTGGGCCAGCGCGCGTTCCATGGGGGAGGCTCTTGTCGTTCCGCTCATATCGGACAAGATAGCGGCAATTAGGGGTTGGGAGGAATGATCATGCGGTTCAGCTTTACGCCGGAACAGGAGGAGTTCCGCGCCGGCCTGCGACGGGCCCTCGAGGCGCGGTCGCCCACCAAGGAGGTCCGCCGCCTGATGGCGACCGACGCCGGCTGGGAGCGCGAGGGCTGGCAGAAGCTCAATCGGGAATTGGGCCTGACCGCCGTGCATATTCCCGAGGCCTACGGCGGCAGCGGCTTCGGCTATGGCGAACTGGGCATCATGCTGGAAGAGATGGGCCGCGGCCTCTTGTGCGCGCCCTTCTTCTCGACTGCGGCGCTGGCGACGACCGCCATCCTGAACGCCGGCACGGAGGAACAGAAACGCGCCCTGCTCCCGTCGATAGCCTCGGGCGAAACCACCGCGACGCTGGCCTTCTCTGAGGACGACGGGCGCAACGACGGCGCCGGCGTTGCCATGACAGCGGTCCCCTCGGGCGCCGTCTATCGCCTCGACGGCACCAAGAGCTTCGTCCTCGATGGCCACACGGCGGATCTCGTCGTCGTGCTGGCGCGCCCGCCGGGCTCGAAGGGCGAGGACGGTCTGTCGTTCTTCACCGTCGCCGGCGACACGCCCGGCCTGGACCGCCGACGGCTCAAGACGATGGACGAAACCCGCAAGCTCGCGCGCCTGACGTTCAACGGTGTCGAGGCGCGGCTGCTCGGTGCGGCAGGTGGCGCATCGGGGCCTTTCGCCAAAACGATGCAGCAGGCCCTGGTCTGCCTCGCCAATGAAATGGTGGGCGGCGCCGAGCGGCTGCGCGAGGACGCGCTCAGCTACGTCAAGATGCGCATGCAGTTCGGCCGTGCGCTCGCGTCCTTCCAGACCATGAAGCACAAGGCGGCCGACATGCTGGTCGATGTCGAGATGGCGAAGTCGGCGGCCTATTACGCTGCCGCGGCGCTCGACGAGGGCGACGCCGATATCCAGGCGATCGCCTCGCTCGCCAAGTCCTGTGCCTCCGAAGCCTATCTGCAGACCGCCATCCATGCCGTCCAGATGCATGGCGGCATCGGCTTCACCTGGGACAACGACACGCACCTCTGGTTCAAGCGGGCCAAGAGCTCGGAGATCCTGTTCGGTGACGCCAACCAGCATCGCGAAACGATGATGCAGCATTGGGGAGCAACGTCATGAGCGAGGGAGCCATGAGCGAGCCGACCGAAGCCTCCGTCCGCGCCGAAGTAAGCGCCTGGCTGAAAGACAACTGGAACCCCGAACTCAGCCTGGTCGAGTGGCGCAAGAAGCTGGCGACCTCGGGCTGGGGCGCTCCGCACTGGCCCAAGCAGTGGTACGGACGCGACCTGCCGGTGAAGTTCAACGCCATCGTCGATGAGGAATTCCAAAAGATCGGCGCCGTCGGCGTCGCCAGGGCCGGCATCCGTACGCTCGCCGCCGCCACCATCCTGGCGCATGGCACCGACCTGCATAAGGAAAAGTTCCTGCTGCGCATCCTCACCGGCGAGGACACCTGGTGCCAGCTCTTCAGCGAGCCCGGCAGCGGTTCCGACATGGCCGGCGCCGTCACGCGCGCCGACCGCCAGGGCAACAAGTGGGTGGTCAACGGACAGAAGGTCTGGACCACGTCGGCGCATAAGGCGCATTGGGGCCTGCTGCTGGCGCGGGCCAACTGGGACGTGGCCAAGCACAAGGGCCTCGCCTATTTCGTCCTCGACATGAAACAGCCGGGCGTCCAGGTCCATCCGCTCAAGCAGATGAACGGCCATGCCTCGTTCAACCAGGTGTTCTTCACCGACGCCATCGTCGAGCCGGAATTCCTGGTGTCCGAAGTGGGCGACGGCTGGACCGTGGCGACCACCACGCTGATGCACGAGCGGCGCGGCGCCGACGGTCTGCGCAGCTGGGCCACAGCCTCGACCGCCAAGGGCCGCATCTACGAGGAGGAACGGGCCGAGATCGCCACCACGATGGAGCCCTACAAGTGGTATCCGCAGCGCGCCGGACGCGTCGACCTCGTGCTGGAGCGGGCCAAGGCCACGGGCAAGTTCGCCGACCCGGTGGTGCGCCAAGAGATCGCCAAACTGCTGACCCTGTCCAAGGCGGCCGAATGGACGGCCCGGCGTGCACGCGCCGCGCAGGAACAGGGCCGGCCGCAGGGTCCAGAGGGCTCGCTCGGCAAGCTGGTATCGAGCCACGTCGCGCGCCAGGCGGCGCGGGTCCACACCTACCTCACGGGCTCCGATGCGCTGCTGACCGGCGAGGACAGCCCGCTGGGCGGCGTGATTGCCGAGATCCTGGTCTCGGTGCCGGCCACGTCGATCGCCGGCGGCACCGACGAGATTCAGCGCAACATCATCTCCGAGCGCGTCCTGAAAATGCCCAAGGAGCCCAGCGTCGACACCGACAGGCCCTTCAAGGACGTGCCGAGGAACATTACGGCGTCGTAATCCCGTCGTCCTTCGCTTCGCTCAGCAACCATTAAGAACGAGCTGTCATGCGGCGGCGTTGCG
>JAQSDW010000072.1 GCA_029946105.1 Reyranella sp.
AACGCAAAGTGCGCTCTCCAATACCCCAAGGTTGGCGAGCGTTTCGAATGCCCGTAGCGGATAGCTATAGAGCTTGTTGCGAAAGAAGATCCGCGACTTGCGAGGACGCTCGATGAAGTCGTCAGGAAGGATTTCGCGCCAAAGGTCTTCCACTTCCTGGGACTTGGAGAAAAATCGGTGTCCGCCAATATCGAAGAAGTATCCGTCGTGCGATTCCGTGCGGCTAATGCCACCAACATAGGTGGCACTCTCTTCGAGAATCAGAACGCTTCCCGCTTGTTCCTTGGTTAGGAGATACCCCGCCGTCAGGCCGGCGGGACCGGCACCGACAATCAAAATATCGAAAATGCTCTGCGTCACAATACGGCCATTCCCGTTCGGATTTTTCGGCCCGCTTCATCGGTATGACCCAATATAACAACAATATACATGTTAGCGCATAGGCGATGCGATAATATTCGATCCTCAGCCCGAATGAGGATTTGCAATCGTTGTGGATGTCAGGCGCCTCTAGCCCGATCAGCATGGGGGCACCTTCACCCCATCCGCTCCTGTACCAGCTGCAATTTTTGATTGTGACTGGCGCGCTCCCCAGTCGCAGCGACCTCCAGACGACGGCGTACGGCTTCCTAGACTGGAGACGGGCTTACCGCCCGCAGCCAAATCGAACTGGGGAAATGCCCACCCTTGCCGGCACTCAGGCCGTCGACCTGGGTATCCGGCTTGTACTTCGGCATCAGGCCACGAAGCGCCTCGGGGCGGGCGTAATGGATCATGCTCAGACTGATTTCCACGCGATATCCGGGATTTCCCGTCAGGAATGCGTAGAGGAGCGCGGTCTCCTGGGCGAAGAACAGATCGTCGCTCGTCGTATGCCGGCTGTAATCGTAGGGGAAATAGATGTCGTGGAAGTGAACCCAAACTCCGGGGGCCAATCGCGGCAGCACCTCGTGAATCAGAAAATTCACTTCGCTTCCAGGCTTGACCGCGTGAGTCGAATCGATGAACAGCAGATCACCCGCCGCCAGATCGGTCAGGATCGACAAATCGACGACTTGCGCCGGCTTGTCGATCAATCGAATCAGCTTGTTCTTGTAGGCTTCGAGCAGGTAGGCGCTCGGATACGGCTCGACACAAACGATGTCTGGCCTGCAGCTCGCCCGCTCGGCGCCCCGCAGCATGATCGCGGTGCTGACGCCGCAACCGATCTGCACGATCCGCTTCGGCATGTTCGTGGCCACAAAGGCAAACAGGACGTCCGCCTCGATCTCGCCGTAGCCGCCATCGGCTCCGCCGCCGACGATCGAGTCCTCCAGGATGGTCCTTGTTCGAAGGTGGTCGGAATGAGGTGAGAGCATCGCGCCCAGAAGGGCGACCTGGCGATCGGGATCGTTGGCGGCGATCGCGTGCATGCTCCGCGGCCGACGCCAGTCGGTGCGGCGCTCCAGGTCGGCGATGTTCGGAATGCCGGAATAGAAATGCTCGGGAACGACATTGACGCCGACCCGTTGGAGGAGCCTGAAACCTCGCTGCCACCAGCGCTTGATCAGTGTCTTGAATGCCCTGGTGTTCATGCCAGTGATCCCTGCCTGTCCATTCAAATAGGACGACAGAAGAGCTGCGTATGGTGGATCACCGTCGGATCCGCGATTGCTACGCCTTTCATGGAAAAAGCCCGATAGTCGTGCCGCGCAAGAAGGCCCCGCACCGCCTCACGTTCCTCGTTGCTGTGCAGTTCGATGTACATGGCCGGCCTGCAGCGCTTTATGAGTTCTTGCCCGCCGGCAAAGACCGCCGACGCCCCTCCTTCAACATCGATCTTCAGGAACGAGGGAGCAGGCCAACCCCGCTGCTCATAGGAGTCGAGCGCGAGCTGAGGAACCTCCATGACCTCGGCGTTGGCCAGATCCAAATTGGCCGAGGTCAACCGACCCATCGTGGGCCGGTGATGGTCGAATTGAAATTGGGCCACGCCCTCGGCTGCGGCAACCGCGGCGCAAACTGGCGTCACAAACCCCAGCGCGTTCAGTTCGATGTTGTGGACCAGGCTTTGGTAACTGTTCGGCATCGGTTCGAACGCCACGACCGTGCCACCCGGCCCAACGGCATCAGCCAGATACAGTGTCGACTGGCCGCAATTCGCACCGATGTCATAGACACACTCGCCTCTGCCAACCTGCTGGACCCAATCCCATTCTTTGGCCTGCAGGTCCCATATGTAGGTATAGCCCATACCGGGACTTATGATGATCCGTCGCGTCTTCAGGCGCCCTCGCTGGACCGTCCGGATCGATCCGTAAGGATAAATCGCCCGCACGAACGCCTGCACGATGGGAAAGTGGGCGAACTTGTGCGCTTTCATGCGCCGGAGCGTCTTTGCCGCTAGAGCCGCCAAAGCGTGACGCCAGCCGGCGTCTTGGGCCGGTCGAGTATCGCGGGAATGTCGGCTACAAAGCCGCCATCGGGCTTCAAAAGCGGCCTCACCAACTCCCACCCTCCATCGCGATAGCTATTGTGGGCGACCGACAAGACGACGGCGTCGGCAGGTTGCAGTTTGTCGAGCGCGGTCAGCGCCAGCCCATACTCGTGCTTCAGCATTTCGCCGTCGGCCATCGGATCGTGCAACTGGACCGTGATACCGAATTCCTTGAGTTCGTTCGCGATGTCGACGACCCGCGTATTGCGGATATCCGGCACATTCTCCTTGAAGGTGACACCAAGCAAGGTCACGACAGGACGGCTGCTGGCGAAGCTTCGCATGATATTGCGAGCGACGCGATTGGCCACATAGATGCCCATGCTGTCGTTGACCCGCCGACCGGACAGGATCACGTGCGGATGATAGCCGGCCGATTCGGCCTTGTGGGCGATGTAAAATGGATCGACACCAATGCAGTGGCCGCCGACGAGGCCCGGTCGAAAGGGCAGGAAATTCCACTTGGTACCGGCTGCCTTCAGGACATCCTGCGTGTCGACGCCCAGTCGGTCGCAGATCAGCGCAACCTCGTTGATGAGAGCGATATTGACGTCGCGTTGAGTGTTCTCGAGCACCTTGGCGAACTCCGCCACCCTGATCGACGGGGCGCGGTGCGTGCCGGCTTTAACCACACTGCGGTAGGTCTCATCGACGATATCGAGGGCCTCGGGCGTGTCGGCCGCGACGATCTTCAGGATATTCTCGAAGCGGTGCTGGCGGTCGCCGGGATTGATGCGTTCCGGCGAGTAGCCGACATTGAAGTCGGCCTTCCACTTCAGCCCGGAGGCCAGTTCGAGCACCGGAATACAGATTTCCTCGGTCACTCCGGGATACACGGTCGATTCGTAGATCACGATGTCGCCGCGCTTGAGCGCACCGCCGATCGTGGCCGATGCCCGTTTCAGAGGCTCCAGGTCGGGCGTCTTGCTCACGTCGATGGGCGTCGGCACGGTGACGATGTGGAAGTCCGCGGCGCGCAGGTCTTCGGGCACCGAGGTGAAACGAATCCCCGAGGCACGCACGGCCTCGCTTTCGACCTCGTGGGTGCGATCATGGCCCTGGGCAAGTTCCGAGATGCGGCGAGCATCGATATCGAAGCCCACGACTTCGAAACCGGCACAACCGAACGCGGTGGCTACCGGCAGGCCAACATAGCCTAAACCCAGGACTGAGATACGGCGACGCATTGGGCGCACTCCTGCCAGATCATCGCCCCGGTGGCATCCCTTTTTTCACCGATGCATCGAGGCTGAACCGACTACAAGCCTCCCCGACCGCCACGATACGGTAAACCTCGTGACCGCATACCTACTTCTTGGATGCAAGCTTGAGTGCGGGGCGCGACGGATCGGCCTTGGCCTTCTCCTCGCCTTGGCCGTAGTAGCCGCGATAACGCGAATAGTAGTCGCCGTGATCGCCATAGCCATAGCGGCCATGCTTGAAGAGGTTCACGCGGTTGATGACGATGCCGACGTGGCTGGTCACCTCCAACAAGGCCGCAATCGCCGTCTTGACCACTTCGCGGTGGGTCTTCGCCCATTGGACGATGAACACCGTATAGTCGGCGAGGCGCGCGATTATGCGGGCGTCCGAAACCGCAAGCACCGGCGGCGCGTCGAGGATCACCAGGTCGTAGTTGTCGGAGAAGACGTCGACCGCTGCCTTCATGGCATGCGATTCGAGGATTTCCGGCGCATTCGGCGTGTTCCGCCGTGCGCAAATATAATATACGCCGGACGCCTCGTGGCGACGGGTGCATTCCGCCAGGGTCTTTGTGCCCATCAGATATTCGTCGATCGTGCCACCGCGTTCGTTGAGGCCGAGCGCGGCAGACAGCTTGGCCTGACGCAGATCGAGATCGACGATCAGCACCCGACGTGACGTGTTCATCTTGGTCAGCAAGCCACCCAGCGAAGCGACGAAGGTGGTTTTGCCTTCGCTGGGAGTTGACGACGTGACGGCAACGACCCGCGGCAGCCTGTCGAGGCTCGCAAGACTGATGGCAGTGAACACGGCGCGCACCGCCTCCGCGGCTGGCGATGTCGTGTTCTCGAGGATGTTGGTGACCACGTTGGAACGCGTGATCGCCGCGCCTTTGACTTCCGGCACCATCGCCAGGACGCTGACACCCGTTGCCTCCTCGACCTGAGGTGCGGAGCGGAATACGCGGTCCAATTTCTCAATGGCGATCGCTCCGGCCATACCCAGGAGGCAACCGATCACGAACGCGCCCGTCAGGCCGGATTTGAAGTTAGGCGACGACGGCGAGCCCGAGGGACGGGCATAGGCCAGGATGCGCGCGTCGGCACGCTGGATGTCCTGTTGTTCGCGCAGTTCCTTGAAGCGATTCAGGAAGCTTTCATAGAGGGCGCGGTTGGATTGCGCCTCGCGCTCGAGCTGCTTCTGTTCCGCCTCGTACTGACTGGCCGTCCCGGAAACGATCGAGGCCTTGTCGACCAGATCCTTGAGATCCTCTTCCTCCGAGGTCGCGGCATCGAGTTCGGCGCGAACTGCCAGCGTGATGCGCTGCGTCTCGATGTTGAAGCGGGCGCGAATAGAGGCAAGCTCGTTGCGCACTTGCACCATCTTGGGATGGCTGTCGCCCAGTTGCGACGCCAGCTCCGCCGACTTGCGGCTCAGCTCCACGTCCGAAATCCGCAGCGCGGCGAGCGTCGTATTGCCCGAAACCTCGGGAATGTTGGCCAGCTCGCCCGGATTGAGGCTCGCCTTGCTGAGCGCGACCAGGCGCGCTTCTTTCTCGATGCGGCGGGCGCGCGCGGCGGTATATCGGCCATTGAGTTCCGAGAGCGTCTGGGATGACACCGCTCCCTCAGGGCTGCCAGCGAGGCCTTTGTCGCGGCGATAGGTGGCGACAGCCTCCTCGGCGGTCTGGAGGTTTCGGCGGAGTTCGGCGAGACGCTGCTCGAGCCATTCCGTCGCCCGTCGGTTCGCCTCGTTCTTCGTATCGATCTGGTCGGCGAGATAAGCCTCTGCGACCGCGTTGGCGATGCGTGCCGACATGGTGCCGTCAGGGCTCTCCACCGTGATGACAATGACGAAGGTTCGTCCCACCAGAGATACGCTGAGTCGGCCTGCCACGGCACCGATGGCCGCCTGACGCCGCGGATCACTGGCTTCCGCCGCACGCGGCGCGCCGCCGGGCCTGGCACCCTGCGCCGGCACCTGCGTCGGCACCGGAGTCAGCAACGACGATATTCCGGAATTCCAGAGCTCACGAATCGGCTCGAGCGCCGCGTCGAGAGCGCCCGGCGGCTTGGTGCCGTTGAAGTCGGGGTTGGTCGCCAGCCCCAGCTTGTCGACGACGCGGCCGATCACGAATTCCGACTGGATGACCTCCAGTTCGCTCTGGATGGCGCCGAAATTGAGTGTGTCGACGCCCGACAAGGCACCCTCGGTGTTCAGGACCTTGAAGGTGCGCGTGTCGAGAATGAGACGTGCGGACGCCCTGTAGAGTGGCGTCGCCTGCGCGATGACCAAGGCCATCAGGACCGCCGCTACCAGGCCGCAACCGATGATCAGGGTCTTGTGGCGATTGAGCAGCCGTAGCCAGCCCCAGAGTTCGGTCGAGGCGTCTTCCGGGTTGCCGGCCCCTTGGCGCGACAGTGCTGGCAGGGGCGGATTGGTGACCGCTGGTTCCTCGGCCATCTCACTTGCTCTAGACATCGATCCCATCCAACCACGCTCCGCACTTTACGTGCTCCGGAGGACACCCACGACGCTCACCGCCCCATCCCAAGGCCGATCAACGCCTACGAAAACTCAGATCAGCGCGTGGCCCCACACCACGGCTGTAGAAAACAAGTCCGAGACGCTTTTTTTGGACACTTACAAAACCACTAGAACCAACGCTCGGGGACGTGAATGACGTCTCCCGGGCCAATCGGACTATCCTCCGTCACAGTCTCTTCCTCGCCGGCGGTTGAATTGAAGCGCCGCACGGTGATGCGCGTCTTGGACGCGCGACGAGTGTATCCGCCGGCGATGGCAACGGCCTGAATGAGGTTGATTCCGTTCACATAGGGAAACGCACCGGGTCGGGTAATCTCGCCGACAATGTAGAACGGCCGACGCGCGACGAGGTCGACGGTCAGCTTGGGGTTCCGCAGAAGTCCGTCCGCACGGTAACGATCGCGCAGCATTGCCTCGATCTCGACCGTCGTCATGCCGACGACCGAGACGCGCGTGGCCATGCGGGGCGAGATCACGCCCGTCGAATCGACCTCGTAATCGCCGGAAAGCTCGGTGTCGGAAAGGACCACGACGCGCAGCTTGTCGCCGGGTGCCACACGATATTCGCCCATGCGGATCGTCTGGGTAACCTGGGACGGCTGCTGCAGCGTTTTCGTCGTCATCGGCGGCTGCGACTCACATGCAGCAAGCGTGAATACGGCGCCAAAAAGACAAGCCCACAGAGCCAGAGCGCGACGCCAGGACATTTCTTGCCAACGAGAGAGAGCCAGCCGGGTCATCACAACGTCACCGCCTCGCCGTCAGGCGGATGGAAAGCATGTTTCGCGTAAACGAAGGCCCGCCCGCCGCAACGTCGGTCGACCAGCCATTTGTATATTCGTACAGGGGCCCGATTTGGACTTGTGGACGAAGTGAATACATCAAGCCGATCGATCCCTTGAAGAAATAGTCAGTGCGCGGGCTGACATTGGCAACACCATAGGCAGGGTTGTATTGCGCCGTATTTATAGACGCGCCCCCAACGGCCATCCATTCCGGGTTGATCTCGTAGGTAAAATCCACGCCAAGCGCGGTGGAGACGTAGTTCTGGTAGTTGGAGAGCGCCGATTCGTTGATGCTGCGCAGGAGTTGCGGGTTCAAAGTCAGCTTGTCGTTGGGACTCCAGGTTCCGGAGAGCCCAAACGTCGTCGCTCCCGTGGACGAGCCGTTGGCAATGTAGGACAGCGATTGGTAACCGACGAAGCCTTCGAGCTTGGTTTTCGGGCCGAGGGACGTCGTTGCACCGAGGTTGAAAAACCAGCTGTTGGAGTCCCGCTGCTCGCCAACGGAATTGATGAATTGGGTATAGATACGCTGCTCCAGACCAGGAGCGATGAAGATCGACGTGTCGTCGTTGATTTCATAGCCGAGGCGGATGCGCTCCGCGTAATCGGTGCGATCTCGGCTGCTGCCGGGCAACCCGACGGACGTGATGGTGCTGTAGTCGTAGTATGTGTATCTGATCGCAGCAGCCGTCAGCTGATAGAAAAAACGATTGAACCGCTGGTAGAGCGACACCTCGATCGGGATCGAATCGACGACGGTGGGCGCCTGCGCGAACGACACGTTGGGAGTGCCCAGCGCCTCGGTGTTGCGCGTGTAGCCGATCTTGGCGGTCACGTAGAAGTCCTGCTGGATCTCGAACTTGCCGTCGAGCAGCAGACCGTAATTCTGAAAATTCTGTGTTGGAGCACTGACGTAGAAGCCGAACCCGCCAAAGGCGACGGCGCGGATCGAGTGATTGAGCCACTCCGACTTCATTTCGACCTGCGGCCGGATCACCGTGAACATGGAACCCGTCGTCGGCGCGGAGGTGGTGAACACGTTGCTGTCATAGCCGGTCAGGATCTCGATCGACGGAAACAGCGTATAGGGCCCGATCGTCGTTCCCACTTCGCCTTTCGTGTCCGACATGCCGCCGCCGATGGGCAACGATAGAATATCGGAGTCGACCCCTTCCTGCCCGATCGTCTGCAGTGCCGGCGCGGCCGTTTCGTCCTGCGCCTGAGCGCCGGAGATGATGCACGACATCAACGCCCAGCCGAGGATTGGTGTCCAAAAGAATTGCGAGCGATTCGCATTGATAGCCATAGGGGTGGCAGTCCATCCCGGCAGGGGTCCGAGCGTGGGCTGGAAAAAATCCCGACGCCGCACCGGACTGCTATCTGCTGACGTTGTTATCGGAGACATAGATCGTCGGCGGGAGAACAGGCGGCGGCTGCGGGAGATTGGCAGTCGGCGGCACAAAAACAGGTGTCACGATAGCAGGCGGAGCCGGCGGCAATGACGGGGGCGCCGGCGGCGTAGGCGCAGGCGCCGGCGGCGTCAATTGCGCGACAAGGATCGCGAGGACTTGAGGGTTCACTGGATTTGGGCCCGACATGACCTGCGCCAGCAACTGATTGATCGTGCCGGCATTGCCAAAAGTCGGTCCACCCGGCAGCGGTGCCGGCGGCGGAGCACCGCCGAGAAGTACTGGCGGCGCGCCCGGAGCCGGCGGTGTCGCGTCCAGTCCTGGAACAACGGCTTGCACGGGCCCGGCGCCCTGAAGAGGGCCTGCTCCCTGCAACGGGCCGGCACCCTGCAAGGGGCCTGCCCCTTGGAGCGGCCCTGCACCCTGAAGAGGACCAGCACCCTGCAACGGGCCTGCTCCTTGAAGCGGGCCCGAACCCTGCAACGGTCCCGCGCCCTGGATGGGGCCCGAACCCTGAAGCGGACCGCTGCCCTGCTGAGCTTCCTCGGCCTGGCCTTGTTGCTGGGCCTGACCTTGCTGCTGCTGTTGGGCTTCCTGAGCCTGGCCCTGCTGCTGCGCGACCTGCGGACCCTGGCCGGCCGGAGCTTGAGCGTTCGCAGCGCTTGCCATGAAGAGCGATGAGGCTACCGCAAGACACTGCGCTCGGAATGCAATTTTAGCCATAAGCCCCAACCCGACCGCCACGGTAGTCACCATTGCAGTCCATTTTGAAGAAGTTACACCCACTTGGCCCGACCGACAGCGCTCGGTTCGGTCCCATCCAAGTTAGCCGAGAGGTTACTGAATCAAACTCACGAATCCAAGTCCCTGCCTGCCTATTGTGTTCGAGCGAGGCCTCAGTCGAAACCATCTTGAGGCAACTCCAACTAATCCCATCAATACGGCAAATATACGTTCCTGACGGCCTTAAGTGCCCCCGATGATGGCCGGGTGACCGCCAATCACGATCTTACAATTCTGGAAAAAACTGCAGTCTCAACGCAGACAACAGATAACATTATACCTGCAGCTAATCAATAGCGTGCCAACTCAATGTCGTAACAGGTGATACGCCGTTGGAGTCTTAGGTCACGCGGTCTGCCCCCGAGCGCCGTATCAGCCTTCGTTGACCATCGGATCGACTGATTTATCCGCGTGGTCGGCGAGCTGCTCGAGGGCTACGGCAAAGCCTGCGGCATTTCCGCACTCGGTACGCCAATAGTGGCCCGCACCCGCCGCCCGGGCCAGCATATCCACATCCGAGGCAGCGCTTCCGACGAACAGCACCGGCCTGCCCGACTCGATGCAGGCGTAGATTTTCGAGGGCATGACGAAGCCCACGAAGGCGTCCTTCAACGTCACGAGATGCGCGGCCGGCGCGCGGAGCAGCCCCGCCAGCCGATCCAGCGGGACAGGCTTCGATTTGTGAAAGGGAAGGCCTAGGTCGGTGAAGCGCCGCGCGAGTTCGTCGGCGCCGGCGCCCGTCGCGCTCAGCCACAGGCGCACCCTGCCCGTTCCCTCGCGATGGTGAAGCCGATAACCCTCGGCAACCGTCTCGACCTCATGCGCCACGCCGAAGTTGCCCGCGTACAGCAACACGCAAGAGCCCTGAAGAGCGGCGGGAAGCGGCTCGACGGCCGCTCCGTCGAAAGACACCGGCGAACCATCGCGCACGAGCGCGATGCGGTCTTCACGAACGCCGGTTTCGCGCAGGCGTTTCAGCTGATCGAGTCCGAGGACCTCGAAGCCGTCAATCCGCCGGCGCCAGAAGTTCGTCAGGCCAAGCAAGAGATTGAGCGCCCGGGACGGCCGCGCGCGTGCCGCGATCAGGCACTCGGGGTGGAAGTCGGTGATACGATAGACCAGGCGACCGCGCCACAATGGCCTGAGCGGCGCCATCAGGTGGATGAGCAGTGGCGGCGATCCGGTAAACAGGATCCCGTCCGCCGCCCGCAGCGCCCGAAAGCCGGCCGCCACCAGCCGCAGATTAGTGGCGGCGGTCCATGCAAGACGCGCCAGGAAGAAACTGCGCGGTACCGGACGGGTCGACAGCCGAATCTCGGTCAACACACCCCTGCCCCTCGCTTCATGCCGGAGTGAACTTTCTGAAGACGAGAGGCCGATCAGCGTGACGTCGTGGCCGCGCTCCGCCAGGCTTTGCGCCCGCATCTGCATGTACTGGCCAACCGCGCCGAAATCCGGCGGTAGCCAATCGGCGATGATGACCACCCGATGCTCGGACTCGAGATCGAACGGGCTCTGCTCCAACAGCTCGTTCATGGGTTGGTATCCCGGGCCGGCGGCGCGCGAACGACCGAGCGGTAAAGCGCCTCCATACGGCGGGCGATCGTCGGCCAGCCGTATTGTTCGACGACAAGAGCCTTTCCGGCCTCGCCCATGGCACGGCTTCGCGCCGCGTCCATCAGCAATCTGTTTAGGCCCGCCGCAATCGCCGCCGGCGCGGGCTCGACGACCAGGCCGGAGTCGGCTTCGCGCACGATTTCCGACATGCCGACATCGGCCGTCGTCAGGACGGGAACGCCGCGGCGCATCGCCTCGAATGCGGCAAGGCCGAAATTCTCCGACAGCGAAGTCATCGCAAACAGGCGCGCGGCCCCGAACAGCGCTTCCTTGTCGGCACCTGCAACATGACGGGCAAGAATGGTCACCCGGTCGGCGACACCGAAGCGCCGCGCCTCTGCCGCCAGAAAAGCGGCCTGTCCATCGGCGTCGTCGCCGGCGATGACGAGGCGCGCATCGGCCGCCAGTGGCAAAGCGGCGATCAGCCGGTCGAGCCCCTTTTCCCAGCTGATGCGTCCCAGCGCCAAGACCGGCGCGCTGCCGGCGATGGCGGTCGCCACATCGGACGACAGCGGCGCGGCGGACGGCTCAGGCGGGTCGTCGACGCCATGGGGGATCGTGATGATGGGCGGCAGTTTCCAGCCAAACCCCGCGATATGTGCGGCCTCCACCGCCGAAGTGGCGTGGATTGCCGTAGCACCGCCGAGGTTCGCACGCTCTATCAAGGTCACCCATGCCGCTTTCAGCCAGCGGCTTTTGCGCCGCATGAGTTCGGGTACCAGCATGCCTCGCGGCGACATCACGTAGGGGATCCGGTGCGCCCGTGCGGCCCTGGCACCGGCCCAGGTCGGCCACAGATAGACGGCGTGCAGATGAACCACGTCGAAATCCGCCACCAGCTGCGTCAAGGCACGCCCCATGGGCGGCGACCAGTACAGGCGGCGCAGAACGCGGCTCGGAAAGTAGGTGACTTTGACGCCTTCGAAGTCGACCGGCTGCTGCAAAGGCACGGCGCTGTCCTGATCGCCATCGACATTCGTCGTGAAGACATGGACGTCATGGCCAAGGTCCGCGAGAGCGCGACAGAGGGCATGAACCGTACGGATCGGACCGCCGTATCGAAGGGCGGGCAGATACGTCGGGGTAACGTGAAGAAGGCGCAAGGGTTGCCTGGGGATGTCAGGACGTTTGGGCAGGCTCCGCGCCGGCGCGGGCGTGCAGCCACTGCAGGCCGATCGGCAGCACGAATTTGGTGAGCAGCAAGTAGACCAGGAAGAACATTATGATGGAGCCGAATAGCTTGGGCAGCGACGCCTCGATACCGACACCCGCGACGTTGTAGACAAGCGCCAACGCGATACCCTGCTTCACCATCCAGGGCAGGTGCCGCGCTCCCATGAAATAGCGCAGGCTGCCCGCAAGCATCATGCCCAGAACGAATATGCCCGCCAACATTCCCGGGAATCCCAGGTCGACATAGTTTTCAGCGATAAACCCGACGCTGATCGACGTTGTGTCGCGGAGCACCAGCGCCGGATCAAGGCCGGCAAGGCGAGCATAGGTCTCGGTATCGGAGAGCGCCGCTTTGTCAGGAAAGAAGAAGCGCGGCTTGAAGACATGCCCGAGGGCATCCTGCCACTGCCTCATCGGAACAGCCTCTCGAGAGGCGTCCTGATAGGACATCACGGTGCCAAAAATGTCGATGTAGGCGAAACGATTGAGCAGCGCATAGGCGGACATCCCCCAGTCGATGTTGTCTGCCGACAGGGCGAGGTTGCCGATATAGGCTAGCCGATCTTCGATCGGAATGCTGAAATGCTGCGTTTCCTCACCCCCGGTCGCATACTCCCGGTATTCCGTCTTCACCGCAGTCCAGAACAGTGCCAGCGTCATCAACAGCGAAAACCAGACGACGCTGCCAATGATCGACGTCGCGCGCAGCACAATACGCGCCGCTATGGCCGCCATTGCCAGGTAGACGAACACACCACGAAAATCCGACAGCAATCCGCTGAAGCCGATCACGATCTCGAACACGACGGCGGCCAACAGGAACTTGTTGCCTCGCCCTGTTCCCAAAACGGTCACGAACAACAGAAACTCTGCCACGATCTTGAGGCGCGATACCGCTTCCAATTGCTGCGAGAGTCCAGGTATCAGGCGTGACGCATAGGCGCAGGCGATAGCCAGAACGAGTGTCCCGCAATAAAGCAGGAAGAGGTCCAGCGGTCTCCACTCAAGGTGTGCGTTTTCTTCCGCCGGCGACGGACCGCGCTGCCCGCTAAAAACCAGGCGAAAAGCAATCGACAGAACGATGAGGCTCGCGAGCGAGTACCAGTAGGCAGTGAGGATACCTGCCCCACTGCTGGACATTGACTGGCCATCGAGCATCGACACCAGCGCTTGCGCGAATACCTGCGACCATTGCCAGACGAAGTAGAAGATAGCCGCGACCGGGATGAACGGCAGGCCGGCGATGCTCAGCAAAACCCAGGGGACGAATCCGCCCACCGCAACCGCCAGCGGGTCGGGCGAAAACGGCGAAATCAGCACCAGAAACAAACCGAGGATGAAAAAAGCCCGTCGGATGGAACCGACATCCAGCACCATGCGCTTCTGAGTGACGCTCGGACGAAGAGCAGGACTGATGGTCACCATGGGGAGACTCGCGCGGAACTGCTGTACATTCTAACTGCTTCGGGACTTCAGGGCGATGGCTGCGCCTGCAATACCTTGGGCGGCACGCGTTGGCGAGTAGGTTTCCATGCGTTCCGCCAATGCCCGGCGGGTCCGGTTGCGATCGAAGGCGAGCACCGAGTTGATCCCCCGGGCGAGCGCGGCGACGTCGCCCAGCGGGAAAACCACCCCCGTCAGCCCGGGTTCCACCAGATCCGGACCGCAACCTACCGCGTCGGATACGACCGCCGGTACGCCGCAGGCCATTGCTTCGTTGATCACCAGTCCCCAGGTCTCCCGCGCATCCGACGGCAGCACGATGACATCTGCCGCGGCATAGATGGCGGGCAGTTCGCTCTGGTTGGCGAAACCGTGGAAATGCGCCTGGATACCGACGTCGGCGGCAGCTGCCGTCAGAGCGTCTTGCAAGTCGCCCGATCCGGCGAAGGCGACCTCGACCTGACCACCGGGCACGCTCACCTGCGATGCCGCCTTCAGCAAGTCGAACGGGTGTTTGCGCTCGATCAGCTTGCCCACGAACAGGAGGCGCCGCGGTCGGTCCGGGTTGCCGATCCCGACCTGCCGCCGGGCCACGTCAGCCGCTGCTCTGAAGGAATCGTTGTCCACGCAATGCGGTGAAAAGAAGAGTCGGTCGGTCGACGCACCATAGTGCTGGAGGTAGGCCAGGTTCCTCTGACCCACATAGAGGTACCCATCGAACTGTCGCAGCACGCGACGGAACGCCAGGCCCTTGGCCAACCGGACCGCCCTGCCCCGCCGTCCCACGAGCTGCGAATCGCCGCGTACAAACACCGGTACCCGCGCGCGCCTGCATGCACGCACCGCTTGCCAGTAGCTGAGAAGCGCCCAGCCCGGCACGACGAAGCCGTCGAAGCCGCCACCGGCGATTTCCGCCGTGATCTCCGGCGTGTCGCAGCCGAAGAAGCGATCGGTCGAGGGCGCGCGCGCAACGTTGGTCAGGAAGCGGCTGTGGTAGCCCGACAGCAAATCGACATCCCAATCGAAGGCCACGCCGAAGCCGGCGCGGGCCTGCTGCTCGGCGGTCTGACGGTGCGCATAGAAAACCGTCAGGTCGCACTCTTTCGCCAGTGCGCGAAAGATCGGCGTGAAGTACTGGATCGGATGGCTGAGCAGGAACCCGATGCGAAGCGCCATGTCAGGCCGCCGCTGCAGCCGCGCGCGCGCGATGACGCTCACAGGCAAGGTCCAATGCCTCGGCAAGGGCGCGCGTCGATTCACGCGCCGAATAGGTGGCGAATTCCGGCCGGTCGACAGCACCGGCATCGAATGCCGGATTGCGGATGAAGGCTGCCAACTCGGCGGCCACCTGCGCCGGCGCGGGCAGCGCCTCCGCCGTCAGCGTCGTCGCCCAGCCGGCATGCGCCGACCGGATCATGCTCACGGCCGTACTCTCCTCGTGCAGCATCGCGAACACCGGGCGGCGCGACATCATCGCCTGGAAGACTTTGGACGGCGTGTAGTGCGCTTCCGTCGAGCCCAGCACGAGGACGGCATCGCTCTGCATCAGGTGGTTGAGCGTGTCGACGTAGCCGATGCGATGAGGATGCTCGCTCACCATCTTCTCGACGCCGGCGCGCCGCGCCCGGGGCAGGACCTGATGCCCCAGCTGATCGTCGGGCGACGTGCCGGTGCCGACAAAATGCACGCGCAGCCGTGCCGCCATCTCGGGCGCGGTCTCGCGCAGGACACTGAGGCCCGCCAGAAAGGCGTCGAGCACGACGAAGCCCGCCGGCAGCAACGCGCCAGCGTAGATCATATGGAAGCAACCGTCGCCCGGCTCGAACAGGAAGGGTGCGCGATGAAGGCCGCGCACCGGGGCGAAGTCTTCCGGCGCACTGCCCATCGGCATGTAGGCGAGCACGGCCTTGTCGGCCACCGCAGGATTGCGCTCCAGCATGCCCGCGACGTAGCCCGGCGCCATCCCGGTGATCAACGCCGCCTCACGCACCGCCCATGGCTCGAGCAACGCGCCGAGACGATGCGCGCCCCACGCCCGACTGAGCACCTTGTCGGCGCCGGGTCCGGGATTGAGCCAGGGATCCTGATAGTCGATGCCGTAGGGCACGCCATAGCGCCGGTAGATGAGGCGGCCGACGGGTGCGAGGAAATTGGAAGGGATGGTCACCAGGACGAAGTCGATCTCGCGCGCCGCCGCCAGCGCCGCCAGGGCGCGATAACACCCCCAGAAAGCACGCACGCCGATGTCACCCACGAGACGGACCGGGCGCGTGGGCAAGGTGGCCGCGTGGATTACCCGCAAGCCCGGCGCAACCAGGCGTTCGAGGTCGGGATCGGGCCTTTCCTCGTAGCGCTCGGGATCTCCGGTCACGACGATGGGTTCCCAACCGAACTCCGGCAGGTAACGCGACCACAAACGTGCCCGCTGGGCGCCGACCAGGTTGCTGGGCGGGAAGTGTCCGCTCACCAGGGCGACGCGCCTGGTCATACGCGCGGCACAGCCGCCTTCATGCGCGCGTAGAGATCGAGATAGCGGGCGACCACGGCGCGGGGCGAGAAATGTTCCTCCACGCGACGGCGACAGACGGCGCGATCGATCGTGCCGAGCTTGGCCACCGCTTCGCAGCCTTCCTCGATGCTCTGGATCAGGAAGCCGTCGATGCCGGGCCGGACGATCTCGGGCAAGGCGCCGCGCGGGCAGGAAATCACCGGCGTACCGCACGCGAGCGACTCGGCGAAGACGATGCCGAACGGTTCATTCCATTGGATCGGCACCACCATCGCCTGGGCCTGCCCCAGCAGCACACTCTTCTGTGCGTCATTGACTGGTCCGACATACTCAATTCCATCGCGACCGATCGACGGTTCGACCTGCTGCCGCCAATAGTCGCCCTCGGGTCCCGTCTCGCTGTGGTTGCCGGCGATGATCAGGCGCCGCTTGGTGCGGCGGGCTATTTCGATCGCCCAATGTGCGCCTTTGATGCTTTCGACGCGGCTGAGAAACACCAGGGGCGCGTCGGCGCCAACACTGGGACTGAAGGCAAGCGCGTCGGTGTCGGCGAAGTTCGGAATCCCATACCACGTGCCACCGGACGGGCGCCCACACTCGGCGATATACTCACTGCAGCCGGTGAAAGTGAGCATGTTCGGCGCCGCCAGGCGCGTTGCCAAACCGACAGTGCGTGGCGTTGGATCGCGCTGATACGACATGGCGATGGGGATGGGTCCCCGCAGGTGCGGCAAGAGATAGGCGATGCGCGAGAAACTATGGATCAGGTCGGGCTTGAAGGTCCGCACCGCGCGGCGAAGCGTCCACGTGTTGAGCAGCGTGTCGGCGACCGACTGCGAGCGCGCGCCCGGCCAGACAAAGAGCTCATCGGCCGGGCACGTCGACCCGGTTTTCGCGACGAGGCCGACATGATGGCCCTCTGCCCGTAGCCGGCGCACCAACACATCGACGATGCGCTCGATGCCGCCGTAGGTCGTGGGCGGCACTTCGATTTCCGGATCCGCGGTGAGAAGCAGGCGCACTATCGTCGTGCCTCCATGTAAATGGAGTACGTCCGATGCTGTTCACGATCGATGCAACCGCCCGGGAAATTGCCTTGCCTCCACGCCATGGTCTCGACATCGCGGAAACCGGCCTCTTCGAGGACGAGACGCAGGTACTCCTCGTCGAAACCGCCGTAATGCTCGCCATCCTGGACGAATACGTGATTGAGCGCCTCGATCTTGGTGCGGAAACTCGTTTGCGGTCGCTCTCCGCCGCAGCCGATGGCGTTCAGGACGTCCCACCCCGGCGCCATGTAGGCCTCGATGTACTTCCGCATGTCGGGAACGACGATCCGCAGGACGCCCCCTTCTTCCAGACAGCGACGGCATTCCGAAAGCAGACGCGGACGATCGCGGGTCGGTTCGAGATGCTCGAAATAGTGCTCGATGTATATTCCGCGACATGACCCGTCGCCCAGCGGCAGATCCCGGCGGCAATCGGCGCGCAAGGTCACTCCCGGGGCCGGAAACAGATCTAGATTGACCCAACCGTCCTGACCGAAAGGACCACAACCGATATTCACCAGCAGGTCTTTCCGCCGCGCGAGGGCGCGGCGCCGCGCGACCCAGCCGGGATGGACATGGCCGAGCAACCTGACCATGGCCGCGTTCAGTTCCACGCGAACGGCACGAAAGGTCCAGGGATTGACCGGCAGCCGCGGTACGAGCCACGCGCCCAGCCTTTGCTTCACCGTTTGCAAGCGGGCTTCCCTTCACGTCGCGCAAAGGCTTCGGCGACGGCCTGAAGCAGCACGTTCTTCTCGATGTTCCAGTTGTAGCGATCCCGACTGAGCCGGAAGGCGACGGCTTTGGCTTCCGCCAAGGCAGCGGGCGAATTGGCGAGACGATCGAGCGCGACCGCCATCGCATCCGAGTCGGCGAGCGAGACCAGGATCGCGGCGGCGCCAAGGTCGAGCGCAAGGTCGCGCTGCGCCGGCGTGTCGCTCATCACCACCGGCAGTCCGGCGAGCAGGTACGTGAAGATCTTGTTGCCAAGGCAAAGCCTGCGGTTCTCAGTGCTCTCCGGCTCCAGCGAGAGGCCGACGTCGTACGCCGCCGCCAGGGTCACCATCTGATCGGGCGGAGCCTTCGGCAGAAGCGATACGCGATCGCCGATGCCGAGGTCGCCGGCCAGTGCCATCAACCGATCGCCACCGCCCCATTGGTTGCCGCCGCGAACGTCGAGCGTCACGCGCGTCCTGGTGCGGGTCATGGCCTGCAGGCATGCCTGCAGGCCGCGATCGAGCCCGATCGTCTGCGAGAACCAGTAGACCCGGAGCGACGCCGGTTGGCCCGACGCCGTACCGGCGCGCACCGAGGTCGCGGCCGAATCGAGAGGAAAAACGTTCAAAACAGTCGTCGGCGCGACGCCATAGCGCGCCGCATAGGCTCTTCCGATCAAGGGCGATGCCGCCGTGACGTAGGCACACGACGGCAAACTCGCGGCTTCGATCGTTTCCACCATCTTCATGCGGAAAGCTTCGGCCGGGCCATCGCCTCCCTCTCCGGAATGAAAATCTTCCGCATCGAAACCAAGCATCGCGCTGTGGCGTCGCGCCACCGGCGCGGCCGCCGCCAGGCCCGCGACATAGTGGGCAATGTAGAGGTCGGCCCGAACCGCAAGTGCTGCACGCCGCAGAGTGCCGACGGGGCCGCCATGGGCATAACCGGCCAATGCCGCCGGAACCGGGACGCCGGCGCCGTCGACGATGTGCGCAAGCCTGCTGGCCGCGACCGCGATCGCCCGCTCGCCGCGCGGTCTCGGCACACGCACGACCGTCCATGAGACTTTCGCCGCGATCTCATCGTCGAAATCCCGCAGCTCTTCAGTGTAGTTGCAGACCACAGCCGTAACGTCGTAGCCCGCGCCATGCAGAGCATCCGCTTCCTTCAGCACACGGGGATTCGACGCCAGGTTTCCGGGGCTGACGATGCAAATCCTGCGATTCATGCCGCCGCGCTCAACCGGGACCCGGCGTCGGCAGCGCCGTAAATTGCAGCGGCGCCTCCAGCCTCATGGCCATGATTCCCAACCCGGCGCGTTGCGCGAGATTGTAGGGAATACCGTCGGGACTGCAGACGTCGACGACGAAACGTGCCGCGTTTTCGACGCGATGGTCGTCGCCGATCTGAGTATAGGTCGTCCTGAGATCGAAGCAGTATTCGCCGGCCGCCAGATAGTAAGGCTGGAGCGAGACCGTGCATTCGTAGCGCCCGGCATCCGACGGCAACGACTTTTGACTGAAAATGTCCGAGGAATAGAACGCAAGCGGCAGGTTGAGCTCGTCGCGCAGAACCATTTCGAGCGACATGCCGGGCATCCCGTCGGTGTCGAACACGACACGCAAGCGAAGTGGCGTGCCCGGCTTGTAACGATCGGTAGGCCTGTCTTCGGCGTCGAGCACGGTCGCCGAAATCAGCGTCGCGTTTCGCGCCCGGCCCCAGTTTCCGCTGCTGCTCGCTTTGCCGAGAGACGCCGAGTAGTGAGAGATGGCGCCCGCGATCGGGCCATCGAATGTGAGGCGGCCCCCGCCGAAGACCAGCGCGTGCTGCGTGAGTGCCGAGACGGCCGCAAGATTGTGGCTGACGAACAGCACGGTACGGCCGTCCTTTGCCACCCTGGACATGCGGTCGAGACATCGCGCCTGAAAATCCGAATCGCCGACCGCCAGCACCTCGTCGATGACCAGGATCTCCGCCTCGAGATGGGCGGCGACGGCAAAGGCCAACCGCGCATACATGCCGACGGAGTAGCGCTTGACCGGCGTATCGATGAATTTTTCCACGCCGGAGAAATCGACGATCTCGTCGAACCTGCGGCGCACCTCGGCCCGGCTCATGCCGAGGATGGCACCGTTCAGGAAGACGTTCTCCCGGCCGCTCAGTTCGGGATGAAAGCCGGTGCCGACCTCGAGCAGGCTGGCAACGCGTCCGGTGATCTCGAGACGCCCCTCGGTCGGTTCGACGATCCGGGACAGGATCTTGAGCAGCGTCGTCTTGCCGGCGCCGTTGCGCCCGATGATGCCGACGGCCTCGCCACGCTTGATCTCGAAATCGACGTCGCGCAGAGCCCAGAATTCCTCGATGGAATCGCCTGAGACCACGGCCCGACCGCTGAAGATGTCGGCCACGCCGCGCAGCAGATTACGCGGACCACGAAGCATCGCCTCACGGAAGGTGCCGTGATCGGCCATATTGTGGCCGATCCGGAATTTCTTGCCGATCTTGTTGGCGCGGATGACGACGTCACTCATGGCTCAGATCACATCCGCAAAGGCGCGCTCGGAGCGACGAAAGCTGCGAGCGCCCCACCACAGGAGAAGGGCGATCATGCCTATGCTGACGGCGAACCCCTGCCCGTCGAGCGGGCTATTGCCGCCCAGGATGCACCAGCGGAAGCCGTCGATGATCCCGACCATCGGATTGAGGCTGTAGAGCATCGACCACTGCTCCGGCACGATCTTGCCCGAGAAGCCGACCGGCGAGATGTAGAGACCGATCTGCGTCACGAAGGGAACGATGAAGCGGAAGTCGCGATACTTCACCAGCACCGCCGCCGCCCACATCGCCGGCCCGATGCTGCACAGCACGGCCAGCATCACGAATATCGGCAGCAGCAGGATCTGCCATCCCGGCACGACGCCGTACCAGATCATCAGGCCGGCAAGGATGACGAGGCTGACCAGGAAGTCGATCAGGGCGACGAGGACGGTCGAGAGCGGCACGATCAGGCGCGGGAAATAGACTTTGCTGATCAGATTGGCGTTGCCGACGATGCTGGTCGAGGCGTCGCTCAGGATTGATGCGAAGAGCGTCCATGGCAGCAGCCCGGCGAAGACCATCACCGCATAGGGCGCGGCGCCGTCGGAAGGCAGCTTGGCGATCTTGCCGAAGACGACGGTGAAGACGACCATCGTCATGAACGGCCGGACGAATGCCCAGGCAATCCCGATCACGGTCTGCTTGTAACGCACCGCCACGTCGCGCCACGCCAGGATCAGGAACAGTTCGCGGTAGCGCCACAGGTCGCGCCAGTACTGCAGATCCGCGCGACCGGCCTCGAGGATGAGAGGACGTGGGGAATCGGGGGGTGAAGATGTCATGACTCCCCCCTCTTACGACACGGCCGGCCCTTGACGCGAGCAAGGAGTAGCCGGGCGGCAGTGACAAAATGCGGCCGCCGATAGGGCTCGATCGCCGCGGGGTCAACCCTGCCCTGCCCCAACGACCGCTTGATCGTGTCGATCAGCGCCGCCTGGTCGAGCGGATCGACGATCAGACCGACACGGGCGTCTGGAATGGCATCGCCGCCACCGCCGCCGGCGCCGCCGACCACGCGCAGGCCGCAGGCGGCCGCCTCGAGATAGACGATCCCGAAGCCCTCCTCCGAACTCGGCATGACGAAGAGATCGGCGAGCCGATAAAGCTCGGGCAGTTCTTCATCGGGCACGAAGCCCAGGAAACGGACCGACCCGGGCACCGGCGAAAGCTCGGCCGCGCGTGCTTGCAGTCGGGCGCGATCGTCGCCTTCGCCCGCCACCAAGTGAACCAACCCTGGAAAAATCGCGCGCAACGCCGGCACGGCGGCGAAGACCTGCTCGTGCCCCTTGTAGCGTTCCTCGGACGCAAGACGTCCCACGGTGAGCAGGATGGGGCCGTCTCCCAGCCCGAGGCGGGCCCGGAGGGCCGCCGACGGCGGGCCGGGCATGAACTGCTCGCCCACCGTATTGGGCAGCACCCGCACTCGCTCCGGCGCCAGATTCGTGCGGCCGAGGAGAATGCGGCGGGTCGCACGGCTGACCGTCGTCACTTGATCTGCGGCCTCGATCGCCCGGCGTTCGCTGTCGGGACGATCGCGCCAGATGTCGGCGCCGTGGGCCTGTAGCCAGTAATGCGCACCGACCAGCCGGGCCAGCAGCCAGGCGAGTGGCGCCATGTAGGCGTGACCGCAGAACACGACATCGACGGGACGCGCCCTCCAGGCCGCCCACAATGCCGCGAGCGAGAACCTCAGCCGGCCGGCGATGGCCGGCTGCTGGCGGATGCCCGGCGGCAACACCGCGCCGGTCGCGTCGCCCAATCTCGGTAGCACCTGAATCTCGGTGCCGCCCAGCGCAAGAGCCTCGAACAGGTCACGATTGTAGCGTGCGATCCCGCCCCGCGCGCCGTAGCAGTCGCCAACCAGGGCAAGGACGCGGATGGCCATCGTCGATCTAAGGCGCGACCGGGGCCGCGGCCGGGCCGGTCCACCCGGCCTGCCAGACGCGCAACGCCCAGGCCCGCGACGCCGCCGACAAATCGATGGCGGACGTGGGTGCGCCGCTCGCCTCGCTCAACCAGCGCCCGACGGGCGTGCTGAAGCCGGTCTTGCTCCGGTTCCGGCTGGCCGGTGGCAGCGGCGGCTCGGGAATGTCGGCGACCGCTTCCTTGGCATTTGTCGCGGCCAATGAATTGCCCGGCGGCAACGCCGCGAGGAAGAACGGATCGACATAGGGCACGCGAATCTCGACCGAATGCGCCATGCCTGCCCAGTCGGCGTCGCGCAGCAGCTGGTTGCGCATGTAGAGCGTCGTCTCCAGCGTGGCGACGCGGTCGAAATCGCCGAGCGAGCCGCCCTCGCACAGTTCGCCGCCGATCAGGCCGAGCGGCGCCAGGCGGCGCATGCCTTCCTGCAGCAATGCCGGATCGAGCAGCTCGTCGAGCTCCCAGGGCATGTAGACGCTGCGTCGTAGCAGATAGGCACCGGCCCAGCTGCCGCCGTACTCGAGCAGGCCGGCCGTCTTGGGATGAAGGCCGGCGCCGGCCGCGATCGCCGCCGACATGCCGTGGCGGGCCAGCGTGCCGACACCGGGCATCCAGTCGAACGGCCGCAGCCAGTGAACGCTGCGCGGCACGTCGACGAACGACGGATAGCCGCCGAAGCATTCGTCGGCGCCGAGGCCGCTCAGCGCCACCTTGATGCCGGCCTCGTGCGCCGCCTTGGCCACGAACCAGGTGTTGATGCCGTCGATGGTCGGCAGGTCCATGGCGTCGAGGATCGCCGGCAGATCGTGTTCGAATTCGGCACGGTCGATCGTGCGCACGACATGGCGGGCGCCATAGCGCGCCGCGACCTCGGCCGCGAGCGGCGCCTCGTCGAGGTTGGCGCCCTTGAACTCTGCGAAGGAGAGCGTCAGGGCCGAGATGTCGCGCGCGCCGAGCTGCGCCATGCAGCCGAGCAGCGCACCCGAATCGAGGCCCGCGGACAGAAAGACGCCAACCGGCACGTCGGCCACGAGATGATAGCGCACCGACTCGAGCACGGCGGCCGCGATGCGCGCGCGCGCGGCGGCCGGATCGCACGCGGCACCCGATCCCCGCTCGACCAGCGCGCGGGCCACATCGTGATAGCGCTGCGGCACGCCCGGCCCCGCCGCGTCCACCACCATCGTGGTCCCCGCCGGCAGCGCCCGGATGCCGCGCCATACCGTGAAGGGTTCCGGCACGCTGCCCAGGAGATGGAAGCCCACGATGCCGGCCGGATCGGGCTCGCGCGACACCGCGCCGCCGGCAAGCAGTGCCTTGGCCTGCGAGGCAAAGCGCAACGTCCAGCCGTCATCCGCCCAGTAGAGCGGCTTGATCCCGAGCGGATCGCGCGCCAGCAGCAGTTGGCGCGAGCGACCGTCCCACAGGCCGAAGGCGAACATGCCGCGCAGGCGTCCGACCATCGCCGGGCCGCAATCGGCATAGAGCTGCAGCAGCACCTCGGTGTCGGATTCGCTGTTGAACTTGTAGCCCTTGGCCTGCAGCTCGGCGCGCAGTTCGCGGTAATTGTAGATCTCGCCGTTGAAGGTGATGGTGAGCCTGCCGTCGGCACTCTGCATCGGCTGGGCACCGCCTTCCGACAGGTCGATGATCGCGAGCCGCCGATGGGCGAGGCCGACACGCCCGCTGGCATCGGCCCATTGGCGGCTGCCGTCGGGGCCGCGCGCGGCCATGCGATCGTTCATGCGCCGGAGTTCGGCCCGGTCAACCGGTGGGGCAACATCGAGGTAGGCGTATATGCCGGCGATTCCGCACATGGGGTCTGACGCTGCGCGGGCCGGTCAGCGCGCGCCGGTGCCGCGAAACACAACGGCAAAAGTGCGCAGCACGATCACGAGGTCAAGCCACAGCGAACAGTGCTTGAGATAGTAGAGATCGTATTCCAGCTTCGCCCGCATGGCGTCGGCCTCGTGGGCGTAGCCCTGGTTGATCTGCGCCCAACCGGTGAGGCCGGGGCGAACGATGCCGCGAAGCGCGAAATGCTGGATGTCGCGCACATAGCCTTTTTCCAGGGAGAGCGCTTCGGGCCGCGGCCCGACCCAGCTCATCTCGCCGCGCAGGATGTTGAACATCTGCGGCAGCTCATCGAGGCGGCAGCGCCTCAGGAAATGGCCGACACGGGTGATGCGTGGGTCGGAGGCCGTGGTGAAGCTCGGTCCCTCGACGCCATGATGCATGGTTCGGAACTTGAACATGCTGAAGACGCGGCCACGGCGGCCGACGCGGCTCTGGACGAAGAACACCGGGCCCGGGCTGTCGTAGCGGACAACGCCCGCGATCACGGCAAGGATGGGCAGCAGCACCGGCAGGACCGCCATCGTCAGCACGATCTCGACAAGACGGCGCACGACGAGATATTGCCGCGACGGCAGCAAGGCGCCGAATTCATTGGGGGTGAGGCCGCCGAGCGGCGTACGGCCGGTCAACGACTCGACGATGTAGCGCCGATCGAGAACCGGTACACCCGCGATCGCGGCATCGGCGAGCGCCTCGAGCTGCGGCTCGGTGAGCTCGAGGTTGAGGTCGGCGACGATGGCATCGACGCGCGTCTGCCGGCGTTGGACCTCATCGAAGTCGAGCCACCGGCAGGCGTGCAACTCCGGCATCATCGCGATCGACGCTCTGGGGATCACCGCATAGTTGCGGACCAGATAGCGCGACCGCAATTGCGCAGCAGCCCCCATCCACAGCACCGTCAGGATGCCGCTGCCAAAGAGCTGGAAGCGCGAATAGTCGAGACGAAGCAGCAAAAGAAGGGCGGCGACCACCGCGTAGGTAAGGACAGCGATCGGGGCGACATAGCCCATGTTGCCCTGAAGAGTGGCGCGCGGAAAGGCGTCCAGACGGCGCCCACAGTACCAGACGATCGCGTAGGCCACGGCCGTCGCGATGATGGTGAGTTCGGTGGCGCCGAACTCCTTCGAGAACGGCCCGGCGGTCGCATAGAGAGGGATCGGCAGAACGACGCAGAAAACAAAGCCCAGGGAGGCATCGATCCATGCCTCGAGGAAGCGCTGCGGCGCCGACGGCATCGCCGGCGTCCGTTCGGACAGCGGTCCGACAGGCGTAGGCTTGACCGGAATGGCCCTCCGCAATTTTGTCTCCACCCTGTTGATGCGAAGTGCAGCATCATCGCACTGTCGATGATATAATATGGCGGCATGAGCGGAAATCGGCAACCTCGTACTCGGCACCACCATCCAATCGGGCAAGGATTTCTTGCTACTTTTCCAGGTCGCACCACGAACGGTCCAACTGTGAACGGCCCTACTGCAAATACCTGGCTGGCCCCTCTCCTCGACGGGCCGATTTCCGGTCGAGGATCACAGATATGAAGAAGCTCCGCGTCGACACCGTGAATCGGCTCGACCTGTGGGGCGGCAACCGTGGCTTATCTGAATGTCGGGCCTCGCCTCCCCCTTCACGGCAGCTTGACGACGAGCACGAAGGTCGATTGGGATCGAGCCGCGAAAATCAGGCCGGCATCGCGCCGGCCGTCGGAGTTGGATGATGCAGACGAGTGGCACACTGGCGCTTTTGATCCCGGCATACAATGCCGCCGGTTTTCTGCCGCGTCTGCTCGGCGGCGCCGCCAGTCAGACGCGCGCCTTCGACGAGATTTGGGTCTATGACGATTGCAGCACGGATGACACCGCCGGCGTCGCGGCCGCCTTGGGAGCAAAGGTCTTCCGTGGCGACGTCAATCGCGGCTGTTCCTTTGGCAAGAACGCCCTGACGAATTTGACGTCATGCGAATGGGTCCATTTCCACGACGCCGACGACGAGTTGCATCCGGAATTCGTCGAACGTGCTCATGTCTGGATGAAGGAAGACGCGCATGACGTCATCGTCTTCGAGTCGATCGAACGTGATGAGAAGACGGGTGCCTATGGCGAGGAGACCAAGCATGTATCTGCTCTACTTTCGGAAGATCCGGTAAAATATACGATTCACACGAAGATCAACGCAATATGCGGTCTCTATCGGCGTTCAGCATTCCTTGCCGCTGGTGGTTTCGATACGGATCCCGCTGTGCTCTACAACGAAGACGTCGCAATGCACTGTTCTCTTGCTCGTGCCGGCCTGCGGTTTAGCGCCGACCCCACTGTACTCATGGTGTATTGGCGTAGGGAGGGGTCGATGTCGAACGCCAACCAGGCCAGGTGCTTTCGTGCCCAGTATCAGGTCATGCTGAAGGCGAAGGCCCACGACGTTCAGATGAAGTATCGCGCGGACATTGCCGGACAATTATGGCACGTCGCCGCCGCTTCGGCGTCGTATCTGGATTGGGAAAACGCGGACGCAAGCGCGCGCCTCGCCTTTCAGTTGGCAGGTATGCCGCACTCCCAGTCGGGTCTGTTCCGCGCACTATGCAGACTGGAGCCGTCTATCGCCTTGCGTGTTCGAGAATGGTTCATCCGCCTCGTCAAGCCACGCTATCGTGTCGGCTATCCCGGCTGGCGGCTTAGGTAGCCCGATATGTCTGGACCCGGCCCTCGAGTATCAGTCCTGATTCCCTGCTTCAATGCCGGGCCGTGGGTCGGCGCGGCAATCGAATCCGTTCATCGGCAGACGTGGAAAAACGTGGAGATCGTGGTCGTCAACGACGGCTCGACAGACAACAGTTTGGCGGAAATCAACCGGCAAAGGTCTGACCGCATGAAGGTCATAGACCAGCCCAACCGAGGCCAGAATGCTGCCCTCAACCGCGCTCTGTCCGAATGCGGCGGCACATTTATACAGTACCTCGATGCCGACGATGCACTCGAGCAGGACAAGATCAAAAGCCAGATGCTCCGCCTGGAGCAGCACCCGGATTGCATCGCGACGTCCACTTGGCGCGTGATTTCGACTTCAGCGTCGGTCGACTTCGTCGACCCTGCGCCGGTCAAGACCGGCCCCTTCGGCGAGCGCACGCCGGTCGACTGGCTGGTCGAGAATTGGTGCGACGGCGGCGGCATGATGTATCCCGCCATGTGGCTGACCCCGATGGAGATCATACGTCGCGCAGGTCCCTGGCGAGAGGATCTGTCCTTGATGAATGATACGGAGTATTTCACCCGGGTCGTGTTGGCCTCGCGAGCCGTGCTCCTTTGCCCCGAATCGCTCTGCTACTACCGCAAAGGTCATCCGAGCTTGTCGAGCATCAAGACCGCTCGAGGGTGGCGTTCGTACTTCACTGTACTGGAAGACTGTGTCGACAGATTGCTCGCAGCTGAATCGTCCGACCGTACGAGGCGTGTGGCCTCTTTCCTGTGGCAGCGCCTGGCCAACAGTTGCTATCCCTATCAGCGCGCTTTGGGCCTTGAAGCACAACGCCGGGCGGAGCTGCTGCATACCGATCGGCTTTACCTGCCTGCCGGCCGCTCCTACAATTTGGTTTCGGAGATTTTCGGCTGGAAAATCGCCAGGAGGTTGCAGGTTCTGTCCGGGAGACATTGATCGCGAAAGTCGGGACCGAGGCGCAATCTGCTGCCTGGACTTACTCCAACGGACCTCGCGGCTGAGTCAGTCGGGACCAGCTCGAACGCTGCGCAACAGGCACAAGCTCGGCTGGAGGACGAAGGCCCAGCCAGCGCAATACCCGAATCTTGTAGTACCCGTTGAAGCGCGAATCGAGCAGGTAACGAAGCTGGTAGAACATACTGCGCAGGCGGCCGAGGACGCCGGTTTCAGCAGCGTTCGACATGAGCAGCCAGTTGCGAATGCCGCCGTAGTTATTCGTCATTTGAAACTGCACTTCTGGCGGGTAGTGATATGAGAATGGCGCTGTCACCAAGCGCTCTTCGAGTGCTTCAACTGTTTGACGCATACTAGGAATCTTTGCTGCGTCAAAGTCGATCAGCACCTCAGTCAACTTCGAGGCTTCGCCGGAGTCGAGCAAGTCGTTGAGAACGGCGATTTCGGCGCCTTCGCAATTGAGCTTCATCCAGACGCTGTCGCCATTGCTCACGTGCTCGCGAAAGAAATCCGAAGCGCGGATGAACTGACATTGTTCGATTTCGTCACCTTCACTAGGCGCGTCCGAATAGATGGATGCCCCAAGGCTACCGCTGCCATAGAGCGGAAGACTGATGGACCTATCGAATAGCCCGGCCGCCACAAGCTCGAAGCGACTATGATGCACCTGCTTTTCGATGTATTCACGACACGATACTACCGGCTCGAAGCAGTAGACGCGTGTAAATCCAAACAACGGATCAAGGGCCGCACGACTGGACTCCCCTTGATAGCCGCCGACGTCAAAAAAATATTTGGCCATGCAAACCTCAGAGCGATCGAACTTTCTGGATCACGCTCCTCTGTTTGCGCCGTTGGCGTTCGCTTCGGCAAGCAAGTACAATGAGGGTTGCAGCAAAAATGTTCCCGCCCCGAAGAACGAAGGAGCATCATCCAGGCCGAAATTCATCAGACGCCTCACTAGGAACGGTGCGCACGTGAGCCTTCCATCGGGCTTTCGGTTAAGCCGTGGCCGGCCGTGAGCAATTCTCCTGGTGATCCTGGCGCATCGAACATTCACCGGCACTCGGAGACGAAGTGGCAGTTCATAAAATGACCCGGCCCAACGACTTCCAGGCTATTGTATTCTTGTATCATTCGCCGGATGGTCGAGGCAAAGCCCAACGAAGTGCCGGAGGCCAACTGTGTCCCTCAAGGAAGTCGCCAAACGGCTGATCGCGCTAACGCCGTTTCGCGTCGTTCGCGGTGCCCCCAATCGCTACCAGGCAATCGGCTATTGTCTCCAACACCTCAGTCGCCTTGGCTACGAACCCGCACAAATAATCGACGGCGGCGCCCATCTGGGGGCGTTCGCGCTCGAGGCCAGTGCGATCTTTCCCCCCGCCATTGTCCATTTGATCGACCCTCAACCAGCCTGCCGCGTTCCGCTCGAGGCGCTCGCGGTGAAACGTGGCTTCGTCTATCACCCCTATGCCCTCAGTTCCGTACCAGGCATCGTGTCCATGATCTGTGCCGAGTTTCCGGACACCGGTGCGTTGCTCGGCCACTCGCCCGCGGGCCCTGCTCAAAAGGCCGTCGACGTCGAAGCAACCACCCTCGATAGCCTGTTCTCGGCCACGTGCAAGCCGTCCGATCGGACGCTGCTGAAACTCGACCTGCAAGGCCACGAAATGCCGGCCCTGGGGGGTGCTTCGCGCCTATTGAGATCTGTTGAAGTGGCTCTTGTTGAAATTCCGTTCTTTGGCGAGGCCGGCCAACCCACGGTGCCCGACATCATCGGCTTCTTCCGCCGGAGCGGGTTTGACCTCTTCGATGTTGCATCGCTGAGCGGTCGCCCACGCGACAATCGCCTGCGGGAAGGCGACTTCGTGTTTGTTCGACAGGACAGTCCGATTTTAGCCGACGCAGCTTGGTCTTGAAGTTTCGCCGTTTGCCGCCACAAGTCGTTTCTCGAGAAAACGCTGGCGCGTATTTCTGTCGAGAAAATCCGACCATCTCCTGTGCCGCGGCCTTTCCGTAAGAACCCAAACGAAATGAGGGCGCCTCAGGACAGCTTTGAACAGGAGCAGCCAATCAGCCACTTTCGCGTTTTGGAGGGCGAGGCCAAGGCAGCCATTCATCAAAAGCCCCATCAGCAGCGGGTTTGTCGAACGGGGCTTGCTTGAACGCCAGTATTCGAAAGTCCTCGCGACGAGACCTCCGTCACAGAACTTCAGGAACGAACCGGCCGCGAGCGACTGCATGAGAAACCACTCATACATCGAAGCCGATCTTCCGGTTTGCAGGGTCATCGTGAAAACCGCCAAGGGCTCCGGGACATAGAGCAGAGGATACGGAAAAGCCCTGTCTCTAAACAATTCGATCGCCGAAAAAGGCAGATCGGCCGGCAGGACCAGGCCCTTGGTCATGGAAGTCCTGATGACCATCGCCCCATCTGCATGGAGACTCCCGAGCGCCTGGTTGACGTCGCCATATTCGACAAGACGGTCGGAGGCGCCGCTCGGCCCGACCAGCTCGGCGATGGCTGAAAACCCGCCGTCCCTGTTCTCAGCTCGTATCTGCTGATTGCACCACGCGGCGGCGACACCGGGATGTTTCCCGATCGACGTCAGCATTCTCGACAAGAAATTGCGATGCCAATAGTTGTCGTCTTCGAGTATCGAGAAAAACGGCTCTTTGTGTCGGGATTCGAATGCCAGATTGAAGCTGCGTGTTCCGCCCCAATTCTCGGGGTGATGAATGACTTCGAACCTCTCGTCGCCAAGACTGGCCACGATATCGTCGATGACCGCAGCATCGCCGGGCCAATCGTTGTGGACTTCACACATCCAGTCTTTGAAATCCTGCCCGACAAGGCACTCGAGCGCACGCCTGATCATGTGCGGACGTCGATAGGTGAGCAAAAATACCCTGACAGTGGAGGCCACCAATCCCGCCCTTCCGATAGACGCTCTTGCACGCTCGGCGAACAAATTTCGAACGTCGCGATATCCTACGCTTTGGTGCCTTCAACCGAAGGCATGTCCCGAGCTTCGTCTGCGGCTAAGCAAGATCTGCAGTTCCGCGATCCCAACAATCCACTCCGATAAAAATTGTTTCGGACCTGAAAACAGAAATGATCGGCTTCCACACTCCCTTGAACGCCCTCCCCCGTACACTCCGGTGTTGTCGGCGCATCGACGTTCTAACGTCGCATTTACACTGCAACGTTAACGACCGGCCCCTCGCGCTGTCAATCGTAAGTACTCTGTAAGGTTTGTGTGTGTGTGGGAGCGCCGTGTCCGCCCCGCCTGACGTCGATGCACGCCGCCGCCGCTCTTCGATCCGTGGCGAAGCGCGTCTCTCGCAGGCTACGAGCCCCACCTTCGTCGAACACGGCCCAGCGAATGTTTCAGCAACTTGCGCAGCGGGATTTCGTTCAGGCAGGAATCGAGCGAGCTCGAGACATCATCGGGTGTGCAGGCATGGGCAAGCCAGTCATCCACCTGCGGCGACGCCTGCGCCCGACGGCTGAGGGCCTGATAAGCGTCGAGTCGGGGCGGCAGTACGACCTCCGGTGCCAAGGCTCGTCTTATTCCTTCCGCGCCGGCATCGCCGATTTCTTTCCGACGCCGCGGGCTCAGGGACCGCAGCTCGTCGATCCGGTCGGCAAGGCTGCGGCCACTCGTGGGAGAAGCGACGTAGCCGGTAACACCATTCTCGATGAGATCGCCGGCGCCGACGCCGGACGAGCAGATGACCGGCGCTCCCGCGGCCATGGCCTCGATGCAGGTAAAGTTGAAGACATCCCATATCGAGGGAACAACGACGAAGCCCGCCCTCCGCTGGCGTCCATGGATCCGCGCCGGGCTCTCCCCGGGCAAGTGATGAATCTTGGGGCCCCAGATATCCGGCCAGGTTTGGGAAAGATAGTGCGCGGTCGAACCGCCCTGGTGATGGATGGGCACGTCTCTGCCGATCCAGTCGACCTCGGGTGCCTTGTCGCCCAGAAGCCGCAGCGCCTCGCATAGAACCTGTGGCCCCTTCCAGTGCTGCACGCGGCCGACCACCAGCCCGCGGTCCGTCCTCTCGTCCCCGGCGCCCGGCACGTCCTGTGGGCGCCAGACCGGGCGAACGAGGCCGACCTTCCGGCCCAGCTTCCGTTCCCAATACTGAACATTGCTGGTGCTGTAGGATTGCACGCCTTCGATGGCTGAAAGGCCGAGGACCTCGATCAACTGAATGAGGGAGTCGGCCAGCTGCTCGCCATCCAGAGGATCATGGTGAGCGATCTGCCCAACGCTGCCGTGCAGCGTCGTGACGATGGCCGGGCCTTGTCGCAGCAGCCACGGCACGAAAAGCAGACCCCAATCCGTCACCTCGACGACTTCGGGCGTGGGATATCTCTGGGCCTGCTCCCACAGCGCCCAGGCAGCGGCCAGAGTGCGCTGCAATTTCGGTGCGATCTGATACCTGCTGAAGAGCGGCAGATATTTTTCCACGAGGCTCGAATCGAGGATCTCGACCTCGATGCCATCAATCTTGGATCCGCCACCGCCCGCTTCGGAGACGACGCTGCTTCCATACAACACGCGCACTTCGTGGCCAGCCTCGACCAGCGCGGGCAGCAAGGCAGCGTAGTAGGTGACGATCCCGCCGCCGGTATGCGGCAGGTATTCCGGCAGGACGTAGAGAATTTTCATGAAGCCTCTGGATCGGACGCCACAGTCGCCGGCGACCTCGTCATCTGGAACGTCGCGCCGATTGCCCACGCCGGAAGGCCTGGGCCCAGCCCAAGCCGAGCAAGGCGCTGACGAGGTAGGCGATCGCCGGTATCTGCAGGCTGAAGTCGACCATCGAATGGAGGATCGGTATGGCAACGATGGCAAAGGCCGCCGCCGGCAGGATCCGGCGCCGGTAGGTCCGCCTGTTTGCACCACGCAGGCTCGCGACCCAGGGCACCAGCACGAGCGCAAACGCCGGAATCGCGCCGATCACGCCGAGCTCGACCATCACCTCGAGAGGCGTGGAATGGGCGCGGTTGTTCGGCTGGGTGATCGATGAAGGCTGCAGGATGGTGAAGATGTCGGTGAAGCTGCCCAGCCCCCATCCCAGCCAGGGCGACAGGCCAATGGCCTCGATGGAGGCGAGCCAGATGGCGACGCGGACCGAGGCGTCGGAGGCGCGCGCCACTTTCGAGAGCATCGCGCCGCCCGCGATCAAGCCCAACACGAGCAGGATCGCCAAGCCAATCCAGAACCAGCGGACCAGGTCCGGACGCTGGCGCCACCGCCCCCTCAACAGCAACAACGCCAGGACGAGAGCACCGGCGACGCTGGCGGCAAATCCGGCCCGCGACGCCGACAGCAGGAGGCCTCCCAGGAGAAAGAAGGCGACCGCCACCAGCACGACCCGTGAGCCCGTCAGCACGGAGTCGAATGTCCGCTCGGCCGGCGCGTTGTACCCGGCCGAAACCTCGCGGCTGCGCCCGCTCAGGATCAGCGCGAGTGCGGCCACCAGGGCCATGCCGACGTAGCAGGCGAACGAATTGCTGTTCATGAAGGTGCCCGACATCAGGCAACGCGACCCGACATCGTAGGGACCGAGCTTCTTGAGGTAGCCACCGGCGTAGCAGGAACTCGTCGTCATCTGCATGAGCAAGGCATAGCCCACGATCGCCGCGGCACTTGCGACCAGCAGCATCAGCAGCATCCGCGCATGGCCGCGGTCCTTGCAGATGGCGCGAGCCATCAGGAAGATCAGTCCGCAGGTGACGGTCCTGATCAAGGTGTTGCGCGCCGCGTCGACGGCGAGATCGGGCACGTCGGCGTGGGCCCGCCCCAGTATCTGCAGTGCAGCGGCATAGAGCCAGGCGCTGCCCGACGTTGGTGCGATCGACGACATCTGCAGCAAGGCGAAGGCGAGAAAGAGGCCGAAGCAGGCGATCAGCACCAGCAGCGGCCGGCGTTCGCGTTCGGAGACGTCGAAGCCGCTCCCCGCGCCCGGGCTCCCCCCCGTCCCGAGGCCAAACGCCACGAGCACGGACACCAGGCCCATGGCCACGGCCATCGTCGACCACGCCCAGTCGCGAACACCGCCGAGAAGAAACGCCGACAGCATCACTGGCGCGAAGAACAGGACGATGACGAAATTGTCGGCCACCCTGAGAACGAGCCGCCGCGACCGGGGCCGCGACGTGGCTTCGACTTCGGTTTCTGATTCGTCTTCGTCGTCGCTCGTCTCGCGGGGTGTCATTTCGGATTCTTCCGCGCCAGCAAGGCGGCGAGTTCATCCTGCGCCTTGGGCTCGTCGCGCAGGAAATAGCGGATGAGCAACTCGTCGATCGGCGAGCGGATGGCATAGGTGAACAAGTACCTGTCCGTGCTGCTGCGCCACGTCCTGACGACATAGGCGCCGAGCTGTTCGCGTTCCTTGGGCGTGAAGGCCACCCAGTTGTCGGAGATCATTTGCAGTCGCGCGACCCAGAGCGAGCTCAGCATGGGCGAAGTGTCGATCGACATGATCAAGGCGTCGACGACCCCGCGCGACGTGCCCTGCAACCCCTGCCGGACGGCAGCGAGCCGGCCCCACGCAACACCCCGCGCCGGCGCGTTGCCCAGTCCGGCCACGAGATCTGATTCGGCGCTGCGCAACCAGGCGATGCGCTGATCGAGCGAGATGCCGAGGTCCGGCGCCAGGGCCGCGCCCGCGACGAGTTCCGATCGCAGCAGATAGAGGCCGGCGACGGGGTCGGCGGCAACGGCACGGTCGAGGGCGCCAATTCCGGCAATGACATCGGAGAGTGTGGCGGGTTGACCGCCGCGCAGCTCGCTGAAGTGGCGCAACTTGGTGACGACGGTATCGGCTTTCTGCGCTTCCCAGGCGCCGCGGGTCACCGGCCAAGCCTGAACGGCCAGAATGACACCGCCAAGTGCCAGCACGCCGCGTAGCAGCCAACTGAGTGATTTCACGACGATGCCATTCCCAAGACGAGTCGAACGCGACGCGCGCGCCAACCCCACATCTCCCCACATCGACTCAACCGTCCCCGCACCCGAATGTCAAAGGTATTGGCCTTCACACTGTCGGCACCATCGTATTTGCAGTGAGGTCAGGCGAATGGGTACGGACCGGGGAAGGTTCCGATCGGCACGAAGTGAGTGATCATGCCGGTCTCCGGCCGCCAGTGATGCAGCAACAACGCGGGCGGCTCGACATAAGAGGCGGGCCGCGCGTCGCGCCGCAGTCGGAGCGCGATCGCCGTCGTCGTCGAAGGCGCCGTGCAGAGCACCGCGCCGCCGAACCGGAGCTGCATGAAGCGGTGGACATGCCCGCAGACGATACGCTCGACCGAAGGATGACGGGACACGACCTCGGCCAGCCGCGCCCCGTCACGGCAGTGATAGAGATCGAGATAGGGCACGCCGGTATCGAACGGCGGCTGATGCATCATGAGGAGCGTCGGCCGTCCCGGTTCGGCCGCCAGCTCGTCGTCGAGCCACTGCGCGCCGTTCGCCGACACCGCGCCGTGATGCTGGCCGGGCACGGTGACATCGAGCGCCACGATCCGCACCGGGCCGAAATCGTCGGCCACGTAGTTGATCGGTCCGGCCGGCGGCACGTAGCCGTGATCGTGGAAAGCCTTGCGGAAGGCATCGCGGTTGTCGTGGTTTCCCGGGATCGCCAGCACCGGCACGGCGAGCGGAGCCAGCAGCCGGCGCAGCATCGCGTATTCCTCCGGACTGCCTTCGTCGACGAGATCGCCCGTCAGCAGGACGAGATCAGGCGCCGAGTCGAGGGCGTTCACATGGGCGATGGCGGCGGCGAACATCGCATTCGAATCGACCACGCCGTGGTAGAGCACGCCCTCGGGTCGCACATGGGGGTCGGACAACTGCACGATCTGCATCTACGCTCCTTTACGCCCACGCTCGCTTGCTCTTGCGCTCACTTGCCGTCGTACAGCGCCAGGCCCTGCCGGCCTTTGGGCGTCACGCCGTAGACGCCGCGCTCGACGCGCTCGAACCAGCCATAGACGTCCTGTTGCAGGATCTTGGCGGCGTTGGGCACTTCGGCGGCCTTGCGCATGTCGGCGAGCTTCATCGGTCCGCCCTCTGCCAGCAGGGTGACGCAGCGCAGCGCCTCCTGGCGGTAGGCGGTCATCATCGGCACCCTGGTCGAGGAACCGCCGCGGTTGGGATCGCCGACCCGGCGCGCATGCTCGCCCAGCATCCGGCCGGCCTTGCGCTTGTTCTTGCGCGGCAGATAGGGCATCGGATCGAGCACCACGTCGCAGCGCTCGGCCACCACGACCATCAGGCCGAGGCCGAGGCGGCGGCAGAGCTTCTTCACGCCCTTCATCTGCTTGGGCCAGGCGCCGACGGCCAGATAGACGAGATCGGTGAGCGCAAGACGATCGACCCCCTGCAGGACGAGGCCGATCCCGAAGGCACGCTTCAGCTCGACCACGACCGGCGGCTCGGCGCCGCGCACGGCCACCACGTCGCAGCCGCGCACCTCGCCCTTCACGACGTAACCCTGTCCTTCCAGCAGCGCCTTGACCGGCGCATAGAGGTCACTCTCCAGCGGCATCGCTGGTTAAAGTATCATGTTCGCCTGTGAGTGGGGAAAATCGACAGATGAAGCTCTATTACAGCGACGGCTCGCCGTTCGCGCGCAAGGTCCGGATCGTGCTCGCCGAGAAGGGCCTTGCTTTCGAAAGCGACGTCGCCAACGGCCTGCGAACGCCAGAGACGATCGCCGCACCCACCCTCGCCGTTCCCGTCCTGGAAGACGGCGCGCTGCGGCTCTGGGAGTCCGACCTGATCGTCGACTACCTGCTGCGCACCTATCCCGACGCCAAGCCTGCAGTGGCCGACCGGGCGCAACCGCCGCTGTCGCCGTGGCTGGCGCGGCCGGATCGCCACTGGCAGGACATGGCCACGCTGGCCGCGATCGCCACCTGCGCCGCGAGCATCGTCAACCTGCGCCTGATGGCAAGCGACGGCATCACGCCGGCGAACTCCGACTATCTGGCACGCCAGAAGGCGCGGATCGAAAGGTGCCTCGACTGGCTGGAGGAGACCGTGACCGACGACGGCTTCGCACCGGGCTGGTTCTCGATCATGGACATCGCCTTCATCTGCCCCATGATCTTCTGCGAGACCCGCGCCATCATGGCCTGGCGTGGCCGCCCCCGGCTCGAAGCGCTGGTCGCGCGCCACCAGGCCCGGCCGTCGCTGCTGGCGACGCCGCTCAACACCCTGCCCCCACTGGTGTCGCGCTATATGGTCCAGCGCCTGCCGGCCGCCGGCACGGTCAGCCCATGATCGGCGATCCAACCATGCTGACGCAGATGCTGATCGCGACCGTCGCCGCGATCGTCGTCGCCGTCGCGATCAAGCTCTATCGGGCCCGTTCCGAGAGACAGAGCCGCGGCCCCGGCCATGTCCACGATGCGTTGATGAAGCGGGCCGAAGTCCACGCCGCGCAAAGTCCCTTTCTCAGGAACATCTGCCGCGAATACAAGGCGAATGGCCACATCTCGGACCGCCAGGCCGAAGCCGTCGCCAAGGCGCTGGCGCGCATCGGCCCGCGCGACGCCTAGCTAGGGATCAGGCTTACACCATCACTGCACGATGCGGACGTCGTAGCCGAGCGGCGCGCTGTAGCCGCCGGCGGCGGCTTCCCAGCCGCGCGCGCGCATGCAGTCCTTGAAGCGGCTGGCACTCACCGCCGGCATCGCCCGCTCGCGCCCGGCGGCGTTCTCGGTGGCGACGCTGGCGGCCATGACGCAATCGTTGCGGACGCCGACGAAGGTCTCGTAGCCCGAGCCCAGCCTGCCCCAGGACAGCGTGAAGAGGTTCTGGTCGGGGACAGCCGGCGCACATGCCGTCGCCCCCGCCGCCAGAGCGGCCCATACACCGGCCACGATCGCGTTGCGGCATCCACGATCAGCTGTCGTCGTCATCGTCGCTCCCCAGAACATCACAGGCCCGAACTTCACAGGCGACGGACTGGAGCGCGCGCGCGCCAGCCCGTCAAGCGCGGCGATCAGCGCTTGTCGTTCCTGCCGCCGATCACGCGACGCATCTCCTGCAGCAGGCAACGCCGCCGCCCGTCGTCCGGCGCCTTCCGCAGGGCCGTTCGCAGGTCGAGCAGGATCTGGGCATAGTCGTTGTGCCAGTCGCGGCGCGCACTCGCCTCGTCCGCCGGCAGGCGCGGCGCCTCGCTTCCGGCCGGCCTCGCCGTCGCGATCCAACGCCCATCGCGGTGGACCGTGCGGTGGACCATATCGAACACCTGATCGAGCGACGGCACGGCGATGCGCTCGCGCGGCAGGCCCGCCCCCGACAGCGCATCGGCGAGACCGGCGAGGGAAAGCGGTTCGCCGTGCGCCACGATCGCCGTCCCGAGACCGCCGAGCAGGGGCCGCGCCCAGTTCACCAGTTCATCCCGGTCGGCGTGGCCCGAGTAGGCGTCGATGGTGCGGATCCGCGCCTTGACCCTCACTTCCTCGCCATGGATTCGGACCTGCTTCGCGCCGCTCCGTATCAGGGCCCCGAGGGTGCCGGGCGCCTGATAACCGACGAACAGCACGGTGGCATCGTGGCGCCACAGATGATCCTTCAGGTGATGCTTGACCCGCCCGGCGTCGCACATGCCCGAGCCCGCCAGGATGATCGCGCCACCGTGCAGGCGGCCGATCGCCTTGCTCTGCTCGATCGTCTCGGTGAAACGGAAGTCGCCACCAGTGAAGGGATGGCCGTCGTCTGACCGCTCCAGCGCAGCGCGGTGGCTGTGGAACACCTCGGTCGTGCGCCCCGCCAGCGGCGAATCAAGGAACACCGGAACGGCCGGAAGGTCGCCCGTGCGCTTCAGCGCCGCGATGTCTTCGAGGATCTCCTGGGTCCGTTCGACCGCGAACACCGGCACGATGACGTTGCCCCCGGCCCGCAGGCCGTCGGTGAGCTCACGGCCGAGGATCGCGCGGCGCTGCGCCTCGGTCAGTCGCTCGCGCACCGTGTCGCCGTAGGTCGCCTCGATCACCAGGATGTCCGCGCGCGCCGGCATCGCAGGATCGGGCTGCAGCGCCTTGTCCTGCGGGCCGAGGTCGCCCGAGAAGACCAGCCGGACCGGCGCCGGGTCGGCGTCGACCTCGAGTTCGATGAACGCGCTGCCCAGGATGTGACCGGCGTTGCGCATCCGGGCACGCACGCCGGGAAGCGGCTCGAACCAGCGATCGTAGGCCGTCGGATGCAGGCGTTCGAGGGCAGCTTCGGCATCGGCCCTGGTGTAGATCGCCGTCACTTCGGCTTCGGCGCGGCGCACGTTGCGCCGGTTCAGCCGCTCGACGTCGTTCTCCTGGATGTTGCCGGCATCGGGGAGCAACCAGCGCAGCAGATCCCGCGTCGCCGCCGTCGTCCACGCGCGGCCCCGGAAACCGGCGAGCGCAAGCTTGGGAAAGAGGCCGCTATGGTCGATGTGGGCGTGCGTGAGGAGCACGGCGTCTATGCTGGCGGCCTCGAAGGGGAACGGCCGGTAGTTGAGCGCGCGCAACGACTTCGGCCCCTGGAACATCCCACAGTCGACCAGCAACGTGCCGCGCGGCGTGACCAGCCGGAAGCACGAGCCCGTTACCGTCGCCGCCGCGCCGTGAATGTGCAGCGATACCGTCAATCCGGACCTCCAGTGCTGTTGCCGCCAACATCGTCCAGCTTGTCGCCCCGCTCGACGGCCGGTGCATCAATGCGATCGCGGTCGATCCGAAATGCCATGAATTCACTGCTCTCTATTTGATCTGCATCATTCCTTCGAACGGTATCCCTCGGCCAGGAAGTGTATTCCGCTCGCGCAGACGCGGGAGTAGTGTGCCGCATGCCAGGCCTTGCCTCTCCGTCGGTCTCCAGGATGCGGCGGATAGCTCACATTTTGTTTCGTCGGCCCAGTTACCTGTTGGGCCGTTTCGCCACCGTCCGGGATGCCTACTCGCTCTTGCACCGGCTGAAGGACTCCCTCGCCGGCGCAGCGCCGCTCCGCATCGCCGATCTCTATCATGCCGCCGATGCCACCATCGACGTCGCCGCCTCGGGCCACGTTCTATCGACCAAGACGGCAGCCCAGCAGGTCGAAGAGATGCGCAAGCAGTCCTATTCGCTGGGGCCGCACCTCGACAAGATCGCGCTTGCCGAGCTGCAGCGATGCGCCAGGACACTCCCGCTTCACTTCAACGAGGCTGACGTGGGCACCTACGAGGCCCTGTCGCAGTCGCCGGAGCGCCGGGGCGACCTCGCGCTCGCCACGATCCGGAACTCGGCCCGCCTGCCGCTGATCCGCGCCCTCGCCGGCGACAAGACCCTCTACGAGGCGGCGTCGCTGTTCCTCGGCTACCGGCCGACGGAGGTGTCTTGCTGGTTCTTCTGGAGCCTGGCCAACCATCTGTCCGACGACGAACGCCGCGCCGCCTCGCAGACGATCGACTATCACTACGACGTCAACGGCTTCAATTTCCTCTACATCAACTTCTATCTCCTCGACACCGACGAGATGAACGGCGCGCATGCGCTGATCGCCGGCAGCAGCCGACGCAAGCGCCTGCGCCACCTGCTGGGCAGCGCGCGTCTCAGCGACAACGAGGTGCGGGAAACCTACGGCCCGGAGGCCGAACGCGTGATCGAGGGGCCTGCCGGATCGGGTTTCCTCGAAGACACCTCGTGCTATCACAAGGCCCTGGCGCCCATATCCGCCGACCGGCTCATGCTCCAGCTCCGCTATCAATAGAGTCCCCGTGATCAATAGGGTGGCAATTCCCGCGCTCGGCTTCGGCACGGCCGCCATCATGGGCCGCATCTCGCGCCGCCACGGTGCGGAGGCGCTCGAGCGGGCGCATGCGGCGGGCATCCGGCATTTCGACACCGCGCGCTCCTACGGCTGGGGCGAGTCCGAGAGCGTCGTCGGCGACTTCCTGCGCGGCCACGTCCGCGAGGAAATCCGCATCGTCTCCAAGTGCGGCATCGTGCCGGTCCGGCGTTCGCCCGTCCTCAGTCTGGCGAAATCGGCGGCGCGCTGGGTTCTGGCGCTGGCGCCCGGTCTCAAGGCGCAGGTGACGCGAGCGGCCGGCGCCCAGGGCTTCCAGCCGACGCGAACCTACGACCTCGACGTCCTGGCCGGCAGCCTGCAGACCAGCCTCGCCCAACTCGGCGTGACTTACCTGGACGATCTCCTGCTGCACAACTTCGTGCCCGACGCGCCGGGCGTCGAGGAGGTCGGCCAATGGTTCAGGTCGCTGAAAAGCGCTGGCACGATCCGGCGTTTCGGCTTCTCGGTCGAAGGTGACCTGCGCCGGGGACTGGAATTCCTTGCCCGCAAGGACCTGTTGGCCGATTCAATCGTCCAGGTGCCCGTGAGCGACTTCCTTCTCGACCTGCCCGGCGAATGGCGCGGCGTGCGCTTCATCGCCCATTCGCCGTTCTCGTTCCTGCGCCAGCAGGTCGAAGCCAACGGCAAGGCCGGCACGCTGTCCGACCTGTTGAAGACCCTGGGCGAGGCCTGCACCTGCGACGCGCTCGTCTGTTCGATGTTCGCCGCCGATCACCTCGAGGCGAACGTGGCGGCATGGCGTGCCTGTTCATCCGGTGGACGTTCGCCTGACAGGTAGCGGTCAGCGCAACAGGCGCCGTACACCGACCATCATCATCTCGAACTGGGCCGCGAAGTCATAGGGATACGAGCCTGCGTGCTCGATCCATCGGCCGGTCAGCAAACGGGCGAAACCGAGCAGGCGTTCCCTGACGCGGACATACCAGTACCGCAGCTGGCTCCCCTCGCAATACTGCGGCAGGAAATACAGCGGGCCGGCAAGGGTGTCGGCACGATGCTCGCCCGCCCGTCGGACGCCCTGCGCGCCATGCTCGGGATTGGCCTTGCCGCCATGCTCGCCGTAGTGGGTCGGTGAAATGAAGGCCTTGCAGCCTCGCCCCATGGCCGCCCACTGCAGGCCGCCATCGAACGGAAAGAACTCCCGTGGATCACGGCCCTTCATTCCGTCCTCGTAGCAATCGCAGAGAAGCTTCGCGACTTCGGGACTGACCACGTAGGCGACCAGTGGTGCCGTATGGCCGCGAAGATATCGCTCGGATCCGATCAGGGCGATGACCCGCGGACTGCCCTGGTACATGTATCCCCACGCCAGCGGTTCATCCGCCGGCCAGAAGGTCGGAAAGGATCCGAGCCCCTCGCAGGGAACGAAGTCGGCCTCGCAGATCAGCGTAAAACCCTTGTCCTGCGCGGCCCGCCGCCACGCAGCGAGATGGCTCATGAACGTGCGCACGGTCCTCGAGTAGGTCTGCTCCTCCTCCGAGTAGACCGCGCGCAGCACCGTGGGATTGAGCTTTTCCTTTTCGAGCGCCGCAACCAGCGGCTCGACGTCTTCCGTATAGGCCACGACATAGCTCTGCCCGACGACGTCTCTCAGAGCAGGATTGTGTCCCTCGAATGCCAGCCGCCTACGCACCGTTACCGCCTTCCACGCCCACGTCCACATCCACACACATGTCGGGCGACACTGCCCGAACCGCGTCATCGAAGAAAGCGTCCAGACGCCGGGAAGAAAGCGCTGATTAGGGGTTCAGACTTCGTTTTCATACTCTTCTGGACCGCGGACCTCCAGGTCCGCTCTGTCCGCCCGCGCTCACTCGCGCTAGCTTAGGCCGTGTCCCGCAATCGCATCTCTGTCTCCGCATCCGCCGCCCGTCGCATCGCCCTCGCCGCCCAGGGCTTCGGCACTGCCCGCCCCGACGGCGCCACCAATGCGGGCCATGTCCGGCGCGCCATCGATCGCCTCGGCCTGTTGCAGATCGATTCGGTCAACGTACTGGCGCGCGCGCACTACCTGCCGCTGTTCTCGCGCCTGGGAAATTACGAAAGCGGCCATCTCGATCGTCTCGCGTGGGGCCGGCCGAGCGCGCGCGGGCTGTTCGAGTTCTGGGCGCACGAGGCCTCGCTGCTGCCGGTGACGAGCCATCCGCTGTGGCGTTGGCGCATGGCGCGCGCGGCGGCGGCCCACACCGGCGACATCAAGAACAAGCTGCACGTCTTCCGCCGCGAGAAGGGCGCCTTCATCGACGAGGTGCGCCGCCAGCTCGTCGATCGCGGTCCCCTCGCCGCCTCCGATCTCGAGTCGGGCACCGCCAAGACCGGACCGTGGTGGGGCTGGAGCGACGCCAAATATGCCATGGAGTGGCTGTTCTTCGCCGGCGAGGTGACGACGGCGACGCGGCGCGGCGCCTTCGAGCGCGTCTATGACCTCACCGAGCGCGTGCTGCCGGCGGCCGTGCGGGCGCTGCCGACGCCGGAGCCGGCCGCGGCGCAACGCGAACTGGTGCGCATCGCGTCGCGCGCGCTGGGCGTCGCCACGGCGCGCGACTTGCGTGATTATTTCCGCCTGCCGGTCGACGACTTCAAGGCACGCCTCGCCGAACTGGTCGAAGCCGGCGACCTGCTGCCGGTGTCGGTCGAGGGCTGGAGCCATCCTGCCTTTCTCGGCCCCAACGCACGCCAGCCGCGCCAGATCGAGGCGCGCGCGCTGCTGGCGCCGTTCGATCCACTGATCTGGGAACGCTCCCGCACCGAACGCATCTTCGACTTCTTCTATCGCATCGAGATCTACACGCCGGTCGCCAAACGCACGCATGGCTACTACGTGCTGCCCTTCCTGCTCGGCGACAAACTCGTGGCCCGCGTCGATCTGAAGGCCGACCGCGCCAACTCCCGACTGCTCGCCCACGCCGTCCATCTCGAACCCAGCAACGATGCAGCCAAAGTCGCCGGCCCGCTCGTCGAGGAGCTGCGCCTGATGGCCGACTGGCTGGGGCTGGACGGCGTGTCGCTGCCGCGCGCCGGAGCGTTGGCCAAGGCGATTAGTAGGATAAAATAGTTGACTTCCGCTCTACTTCCTACCACATGGGAAGCATGAACTCCCGCCCCCGCCCGCTTGCGTCTCGTTCAGCCCTTGCGTCCACGATGTTGGCCGCGGCAAAGAGTTTTGAATCGAGTCATCCGGTGACTCCTGCTTCGGGCCGGGCCGCGATCCATTCCACTGCGAAATCAACGGGTTGGCAGAGGCCTCGCAACCCGGCAAATGATGCAGCGGCGTGACTCCTGACTCACCGGGAAAGCGCGTCAGCAGAGGAAATTGAAATGAACGATCTGGTTCTGAAAGGCGCGCGGGTCATCGATCCCTCGCAGGGGCTCGACAAGGTGACCGATGTCGCCTTCGCCGGCGGCAAGGTTTCGGCGATCGGCGATGGGCTGGCGGGCAAGGATACGCGCGACGTCAAAGGCAAGATCGTCTCGCCCGGCCTGATCGACCTGCACACCCATGTCTACTGGGGCGGCACCTCGCTCGGCGTCGAGGCCGAGCTGCTGGCCCGCACGGGCGGCGTCACCACCTTCATCGACGCCGGCAGCGCCGGGCCCGGAAACTTCCATGGCTTCCGCAAGCATGTGATCGAGCCCTCACCGGTTCGCATCCTGCCCTACCTCAACGTCTCCTTCCCCGGCATCTTCGCCTTCTCCAAGACGGTGATGGTGGGCGAGAGCGCCGACATGCGGCTGCTCGATCCGCGCGAGGCGGTGCGCGTGGCCCTCGAGAACAAGGATCTGGTGCTGGGCATCAAGGTGCGCGTCGGCAAGTCGGCGAGCGGCGATTCCGGCATCATGCCGCTCGACATCGCCCTCGACGTCGCCGAGGAGACCGGCCTGCCGCTGATGGCGCATCTCGACGCGCCGCCGCCGTCGCGCCACGAGGTGGTGAGCCGGCTCCGGCCCGGCGACATCCTCACCCACTGCTTCCGCCCCTTCCCCAACGCACCGGTGCGCGCCGACGGCCGCGTCCGCGACGAGATCCTGGCGGCCCGCGCGCGCGGCGTGATCTTCGACATCGGCCATGGCGGCGGCTCGTTCGGCTTCGGCACGACGAAGAAGATGCTGGCGGCGGGCTTCCTGCCCGACGTGATCTCCTCGGACGTGCACGTGATCTCGATCGAGGGCCCGGCCTTCGATCTTCTGACCACCATGTCGAAATTCCTCTGCCTGGGCGTCGACCTGCCGACGGTGATCAAGCTCGCGACCAGCAACGCCGCGGCGGCGATCAGGCGGCCCGATCTCGGCACGCTCAAGGTCGGCAGCGTCGGCGAGGCCACCGTGATCGATGTCGCCAGCGGCAAGTACGACTATGCCGATTCGATCGGCGAGCACATGATGGGCGACAAGCGGCTGCTCTCGGCCGGCGTGGTGCTGGCGGGCCGCTGGTGGCATCCGACTTGATCGACGCGCCTGACGACGACCTCAAGGAGCCGAGTTCTCCCGCCTGCCTCGCCCACGAGGCCGACGACGCCTACATGGGCTTTGCCACCCGGGCGGAGATTGCGGCTTTCATGAAGGAGATTGCGAGGGCGGACGCCGAGGCCATCCGGAAGATGCTGCCCCGGATCCGCGACGACGTTTTGTACAAGGAGCTGACGGCCCGCCTGCGGGCAATTGAGTCAGGAAAATCAGGCACTTAAAGAGGCGAAAAATTCTTGGGCTGATGGCGCAACTTCCACAGGCCAAGTCTCGTTGATCGCCAGTGGTCGGGTAGATGCGGCGTCGACCTGCCCCCCATAACAGCGGCGCCGACCTCCCCACTCGGCCATACGAGCCCGCCCCTGAGGAAACTCGGGGGCGGGCTGCCTGTTTCAGGCGTCAGGGAGCAGCAGCCTCGAGATAAACGACGGCGAACAGGCGATCGGGATCGGTCCAGGTCCGGTCGATGGTGAAGCCCGCACTGCGGGCGAGCGCCGCGATCCCGGCATCGTCGTACTTGTAGGAATACTCGGTGTGGACGCGCTCGCCCTCGGCAAAGGTGAAGGTGCGGCCCGACACGGTGACGGACTGCGCCGCCAGACTGCGGAAGTAGATCTCGATACGGCCCTCGACCGGATCGTAGAAGGCGTCGTGGGCGAAGCGCGCGGTGTCGAAGGTGGCGCCCAGTTCGCGGTTCATGCGGCGCAGCAGGTTGAGCGTGAAAGCCGCCGTGACGCCGGCGGAGTCGTTGTAGGCGTCATTCAGCCGCTTCGGGTCCTTGCGGAGATCGACGCCCAGCACCATCGCGCCGCGGTCGCCCAGCAGGGTGCGGGCGCGGCGCAGGAACGACGTGGCATCCTGCGGTTCGAGATTGCCGATCGTCGAGCCCGGAAAGAAGCCGAGCCGCGGCGCGCCGTTGACATCGGCCCCCTTCAAGTCGATGGGCAAGGCCTCCAGCGCCATGTAGTCGGCGCATACCGGCTCGACCCTGAGGCGTGGATAGTCGCGACGCAGCCGGGCCGCGGTGGCGTCGAGATGGTGGCGCGAGATGTCGATCGGCACATAGGCCACGAGGTCGGGCATGGCATCGAGCAGCAGCCGCGTCTTGACGCTGGAGCCGCTGCCGAACTCGACCAGGGCGCAGCCCGGACCCGCCAGCCGCGCCAGCTCGGGCGCGCAGTCCTTCAGGATCCCGGTCTCAGTACGTGTGAGGTAATATTCCGGCAGCTCGCAGATCGCATCGAACAGCTCGGAGCCGCGCGCGTCGTAGAGGAACTTGGCCGGGATGGCGCGCGGCGAATGCGAAAGACCGGCGAGGACAGCGTCGCGGAATTCCTCGCGGTCGTTGAGTTCGACGCGATCCGGAGCGAGCAGGGAAACGTTCATCGCAGATCCTCCGCCAGGCGAATGCCGCCGAACATCCATCGCGCATCGGGGGGAAAGAAGTTGCGATAGGTCGTGCGTATATGGTCCACCGGCGTGGCACTACAACCACCGCGCAGGACCATCTGGTTGGCCATGAACTTGCCGTTGTACTCGCCGATCGCGCCCGGCGGCTCGCGGTAGCCGGGATAGGCCACGTAAGGACTGGCCGTCCATTCCCAGACCTCGCTGGTGCCCTGCAACGCGGCAGCGCCCTTCTCCCATTCGGCCTCGCGCGGCAGGCGCTTGCCCGCCCACTTGGCGAAAGCCGCGGCCTCGTAGGCGCTGACATGGCACACCGGCTCGGAGGGCTGCAGGGCACGCAGGCCCGACAGCGTGAAGACGTGCCAGCGGCCGTCCTTCATCTCCCAGTAGAGCGGCGCCTCCCAGCCGCGCTGGGTGACGCAGTCCCAACCGGCCGACAACCAGAACTCAGGCCGGCGATAGCCGCCGTCCTCGATGAAGGCGAGATACTCGGCGCAGCTGGTCGGCCGCGAGGCGAGCGCAAACGGATCGAGCCAGACGCGATGGCGCGGGCCCTCGTTGTCGAAGGCGAAGCCCTGGCCATCGTGGCCGACCTCGGTCAGTCCGCCTTCGAAGGCGGACCACGCGAGCGGCGGGGCTTCCGATGTCACGGCCTGCGGCGGCGCGGCACGATAGGCCGGACGCAGGGGATTGAGCGACAGCATGTGCTTGGCATCCATCAGGATCAGCTCCTGATGCTGCTGCTCGTGATGCAGGCCGAGTTTGACCAGGTCGGCCACGTTGGCGGCCCCGCGCCCGAGCAGGTCGGTCATGGCGTCGGTGACATGGCGGCGATAGGCCATGATCTCCTCGACGCCGGGCCGCGAGAGCAGGCCGCGCTGGGGCCGCGGATGCCGCGGCCCGACGGCCTCGTAGTACGAGTTGAAGAGATATTCGAAGGCCGGATCGAAGGCGCGATAGCCGGGCGCGTGCGGGCCCAGAACGAACGTCTCGAAAAACCACGTCGTGTGCGCGAGATGCCACTTGGTCGGGCTGGCATCCGGCATCGACTGCACGGTCTGGTCCTCGGCCGACAGCGGCGCGGCCAGCCGCTCGGTCTGGCGGCGAACCGCCTGGAAACGTGCAACGGACTCCGCAACGGACTCTGGGGCCCCGGTCTCGACGGCTTGCGTTACCTTATTCGACACGACACCTCCGCACCGCACGCAACGCATCTCGACGATAGCCGGTTGCAATGCGCCCGTCCCGCATCCACTGTCGACAGCCTCCGCTTGTCCACCAGAGGGGCGCAAGTGCCGATTTGCGAGATCGACCCGTGGCGTACTCAATATTTCGAGAGTGCGAAGTGTCCCGACGACATCTTCATTCCGACTGAGGACAGCGACGCCTGGACCTGGAACCCGGCGCATCGCTGGGTCTACGACAAGCTCGCAGTGGCCACGAGCCAGGGCCTCGACGCCGCCCCGCACGGCGTCGCCCCGGTTCGCTATCCGGTATTCTCCAAGCCGATCTACAATCTCAAGGGAATGGGCGTCGGCAGCCGCGCGCTCGGCTCGGAGGCCGACTATGCCGAGGCCTACCGGCCCGGGCACATGTGGAGCACCCTGCTCGAAGGCGACCATATCAGCAGCGACGTGGCCGTCGTCGACGGTGTGCCCTGCTGGTGGCGTCATGCCAGTGGTGCCGCCAGCGGCGACGGGACCTTCGATCATTGGGAAGTGCATGCCGGCGCAGCACCCGCGGTCGAGGAATGGTGCGGCGCCTGGTGCCGGCGCCACCTCGCGGGCTACACCGGCATGGTCAATCTCGAGACCATCGGCGGCCGGATCATAGAGGTCCATCTGCGCTTCGCCGACCAGTGGCCCGATCTCTATGGCAAGGGCTGGGTCGAGGCGCTGGTCCGTCTCTATGCCGCAGGCGAATGGCGGTTCGACGATTCGAACCGCCGCACGGGCTACAGTGTCGTGTTGTTCGCGCCGCACGGCGCGCGCCATCGCCACCCGTCCCACGCGCTGCAGGAAGCCATCGCCGGCCGACCCGGCATCTCCAGTCTGCAGATCACTTTCCACGAGGAACTCGCCCCCGGCAGCCACGCCATGCCGCCCGGTGGCTTTCGGCTGGCGATCATCAACTGCTGGGATCGCGACGCCGGCAACGCGGCACGCGAAGAACTCCAGCGGCACTTCGAAGCGACGCGCGCCTGATCGTCAGAGGTTTCGGCGAATGAGTCCGGCAAAGAGGCTGACCACGAACAGGATGAGCGCAATCACGAACAGGATTTGCGCCATGCCCGTTGCCGTCGACGCGATCCCGCCGAAGCCGAAGACCGCAGCCACCAGTGCGATCACGAGAAACATCAACGCCCAGTAAAGCATAACTCACTCCATCGCTGGCCTCGCGAGGCCTGAGGTTGAGGACTCGACACGAAGACACAACGGGGGCAACCCAGGGGGGTTGCGGGACGTTCATTAGGTAACAACTAAGCGATCAGGCTACTGTGCGGCCGATGAAATCACTTGCGGTCGGATATCTCGTGGCCCTCGGCACATTGGCCGTTCTCGACGCCCTGTGGCTGGGCGTGGTCAGCCGCGAATTCTACAAGGCCCGCCTGGGGCAGTTGCTGCTCGACCAGCCGCTATGGTAGGTGGCGATCCTTTTCTATCTGGTCCATGCTGCCGGCATCGCCGTGTTTGCCGTGTTTGCCGTGCTGCCTGCAACCGCCACCGGCACCTGGCTCGCTGCAGTGCTCTACGGAGCTCTCTTCGGCTTCTGCGTCTATTCCGCCTACGACCTCACAAACCTTGCCACCCTGCGCGGCTGGTCGATGGCGCTCAGCCTGGTCGATCTCGCCTGGGGCGCCGTCGTGACGGCGGTGGCGACACTAGCGGCGTATCTCGTGGTGCGGTCGGTTCAGGCCGTCTGACGGCGGCTGTCGTCGTATTCCGGATGGCGGCCCATGAAGGCCACCACGAAGCTGCACGCCGGCACGATCTTGAAACCGCGCTTGCGGGTATCGTCCAGCGCGGCGCGGACGAGCTGGGCGCCGATGCCCTTGCCCTCGTCGGCCGGCGGCACTTCCGTATGGGTGAAGACCAGACCATCGCCCTGCTGGTGATAGACGGCGATCGCCAGCCCATGCTCGGTCTCGAGCTCGTAGCGATGCTGCGCTTCGTTGTGCCTGACCGTCGCCATCAGCGATCAACCTCCCAGAACATCGGATAAGACGACTGGATCATGCCCTTGAGGTCGCTGCGGTAACCCGCGGCGATGCTGAACTGGCCCCACATCACGGCCGGGACCAGTTCATAGGCAATGACCTGGATCTCGGCCGCGATCTTCTTGCGATCTTCCAACGTTCCGGCTTCCGTGAACGCCTTCATCAGCTTCGGAATGCGCTCGTCGCACGACCAGCCGGGGAAATCGTTGCAGGTCGCCGCCACGTAGAAATGGGTGAGCGGCGTAAACATGTCGGTGCCGTTCGAGTAGACCGGAAACATCGACCAGCCTTCCTTCTTGGCGCGGCGGGCAAGAATCGTCGGCCAGTCGCGCGGCTGTTCCTCGACCGTGAAGCCGACGTCGCGCATGTTCTGGGCCAGAACGCGCGCCGCCGTCTGGCTGATCGAGCCCGCGACTTCGAGAATGATCACCGGCTCGCCCTTGTAGCCCGCCGCCTTCAGTTCGGCGCGGGCAGCCGCGAGATCGAGCTTGGCCCCGGCCGAACCCGCATCTGTGCTGAGCGGTGTGCCGCACATCCAGAACGACGGGCACGACTTGGCCTTGAAGCGATCCGGCACGCCGATGGCGGTCAAAATCGCATCCTGGTCGACGAGCTTCCACAGCACGCGCCGCACCGCCGGATTGTCGAAGGGAGGTGCCGCGTGGTTCAGGCGGAAGTTGCCCTGGAACTGATGCAAGCCTCCCAGCCCGATCAGCTTCACCGCCCGCTCCTTCTCCAGGAGCGGCAGCATGTCAAACGGCAGGTACTGCATGTAATCGATCTCGCCCGCCATCAGCGCGTTGGCGCCGGTCGACTGGTCGGGCATGACGCGCAGCACGAGGCGATCGATCTTCACGTTCTTGCCGCCGGCCAGAAAGTCGGGCTTCTCCTTGCGCGGCACATAGTCGGGGTTGCGCTCGAGCACCATCTGGTTGCCCGGCCGCCACTCGCTCTTGACGAACCGGAACGGCCCCGAGCCGATCGGTTCGGGGATGCGCTGGTCGCCCGGGGTCGCGGCGAGGCGTGCCGGCATCATCGCCGGCAGCGGCGCGTTCGGCTTGCCGAGGATATCGAGCAGCAGGGGAAACGGCGCCTTGAGCACGAGCTTGAATGTCTTGGCGTCAACGGCATCGAGCGACACGGTGTCGGCCAGCAGCATCTTGCCCAGGGCGTCGCGGCCGCCCCAGCGCTTGAGCGATGCCACGCAGTCCTCTGCCGTAACTGGCGCGCCGTCATGCCACTTGAGGCCATCGCGGAGAACGAAGGTCCAGGTGAGCTTGTCGGCGCTGCTCTGCCAGGTGTCGACCATCTGCGGCTTGATCTCGCCCGCCTCGTTCATGGCGAACAGCGTGTCGAAGACGTGCGTCGAGAATGTCCGGGTGATGGCCACCGTGGTGGCATGGGGATCGAGGATCGTGGCCTCTGACTCGAGCACGACGGTCAACGATTTCGCAGCGCGAGCGTCTCGAGACCGGACAAGAGACAGTCCCGCCAGTGCCACGCCACCGGCCAATGCCGTCCGCCGTCCGAAATTACTGCCGAAATCACTGCTACGCATCCACGCCCCCTGTCAGCCCAAGAAGGGCAACGTAGCGACTTTTCGAAGGGGCGCAAATTACAAGGAAGACACCTAG
>JAQSDW010000073.1 GCA_029946105.1 Reyranella sp.
TCCTGGCTCCGGTCACGGGAGGGCGCGCAATTCGACGTCGATCTGCGCCAGGCGCGCGAACAGCCGGCGCCGGCCGGCAATCGGCCACCAGGCGTAGAGGAATACGTCGAGCGGACCCCACATCGCCACCCAACCCAGGATCAGGAGACCCTCGGCGAGAATGCGCGATACCTGCGACGACGAGGCAATCAGAAACTCGCGGGCGAGCAGGCAGGCGACGAGGAAGCCCAGCCCGATCACCAGGCTGATGCGCCCACGATGCCACTCGGCACGAAGCTTGCGATGCTCCGTGCGTTCGCGCAGGGCGAAGTGGTTGCGGATCGCCGCCGGGATCTGCGTCGCTTCCGGTCGCGCCAGTTCCGATTGCGGCAACATGACAACCAGCCGCATCGGCTGGCCGGCGAGGTCTTCCGCGGAGCCGACGATGTAGTCGTCGGCCGCGGCCTCGAGCTCCTTCTCGTGGAAGGGCGCCGGGTCGAGCGAATTGTACAGGCGCAGGACGCGGTCGAGGCGCAATTCGACTGCGACTGCTTCGACCTTGTTCGCATTTGGCTTCGCTGTCATGGCTTGGTCGCAATTGTCGACGATGAGACAACAACATGTCTACCCGCAACCTCGACAAGCTCATGGCGCCGAAATCGGTCGTGGCGATCGGCGCCAGCGTGCGTCCCGGCTCGGTGGGTGCGGCGGTGACGCGAAACCTGCTGGCAGGGGGCTTCGGCACGGCATTGGGGGGCGAGATCTATCTCGTCAACGTCAAGGGCGGCGAGATCGGCGACCGTCGCGTCTACCGCAGCCTCGCCGAATTGCCGGAAGTGCCCGACCTCGCGGTCGTGATGACGCCGGCGGAAACGATCCCGCGGCTGATCCTCGAGCTCGGTGAGCGCGGCACGAAAGTCGCGGTCGTGATCAGCGCCGGCCCGGGCAATGGCGCCGACGGGGCGGAGGTGAACGCCCGCTGGCGCCAACGGATACTGCGCGCCGCCCGCCCGCACCTGTTGCGCATCGTCGGCCCCAACACCATCGGCTATGCCATGCCGAAATTGGGGCTGAACGCCAGCTTCGGGCCGGGCAACCTCAAGGCCGGCCGCATCGCCGCGGTGGCGCAGTCGGGCGCGGTGCTGGCCGGGCTCGCCGACTGGGGCACGGCGCAGGGCATCGGCTTCTCGCACATGATCTCGATGGGCGACATGAGCGACGTCGATTTCGGCGACGTGCTCGACATGCTGGCGCGCGACGTCGAGACGCGCGCCATCCTGATGTACATCGAAGGCATCACCCACGCGCGCAAGTTCATGTCGGCGGCACGTGGCGTGGCGCGCATCAAGCCGGTGATCGTGCTCAAGGCCGGCCGCCACGCCGCCGCCGCCAAGGCAGCGGCGTCGCACACCGGATCGATGGCGGGCTCCGCCGCCGTCTACAACGCTGCCTTCGCCCGCGCCGGCCTCGTGCGCGTGACGGGGCTGGGTGAATTGTTCGATGCCGCCGAGACGCTGGGTTACGGGATCTCGCCGCGCACCGAGCGGCTGGCGATCCTGACCAACGGCGGCGGTGTGGGAATCATCGCCACCGACCTGCTGCTGGACGAGGGTGGCGAACTGGCGACGCTCCTGCCCAAGACCCTGGCCCAGCTCGACAGGCACATGCCGCGGGCGTGGTCGCGCGGCAATCCGGTCGACATCGTGGGCGATGCCGATGGCCCGCGCTATGCGGCGGCCCTCGACGCTCTGGCGGACGATCGCGGCGTGGGGGCAGTGCTGGCGATGAACGTGCCGACGGCGCTCACCTCGTCGGAGGAGGCGGCGCGGGCGATCGCGGGCGCGGCCGGCGCCAAGGTCGTGCCGGTGATCGGCTGCTGGATCGGCGGTCCCGCGGCGGCGGCCGGCCGCGAGGTTCTTCATGCCGCCGGCATGCCGGCCTACGACACGCCGCTACGCGCGGTGCGCGGCTTCATGCACACGGTCCAGTACCGGCGCGGCCAGCGCGCCTTGCAGCGCACGCCGCCGTCGGTCCCCGACGCGCGCGCCGACACCAAGCTGGTTCGCGCCATCGTCGACGGCGCGCTCGCCGACAAGCGCTCGATCCTGACCGAACCCGAAGCCAAGCGCGTGCTGGCGGCCTACGGCATTCCCGTCGTGCCGACCGAGATCGTGCTCGATGCGGCCGAAGCCGCCGCGGCCGCCGTGCGCATCGGCTTTCCGGTCGCGGTGAAGATCCTGTCGCGCCAGATCACGCACAAGAGCGATGTCGGCGGCGTGGCGCTCGACCTTGCCTCGGAGCAGTCGGTCATCGATGCCGTGCGCAGCATGACCGGCAATGCGCTTGTGAAGGCGCCCAAGGCCCGGATCGATGGCTTCGTCGTGCAGCCCATGATCAAGCGGCCGCACGCGGTGGAATTGATCCTGGGCGCGGCCGAGGATCCGGTGTTCGGGCCGATCCTGCTGGTTGGCCACGGCGGTGTCGCCGCGGAGGTGGTCGACGACAAGGCGCTGGCGTTGCCACCGCTCGATCTCGTGCTCGCGGAGGATGCGCTGAGCCGCACCCGCGTCGACCGGCTGCTGCGCGGCTATCGCGACCGGGCGCCGGCAGCGCGCGGCGCGGTCGCCGAGGCCATGGTGCGGCTGTCGCAGCTGATCGCCGACGTCGGCGAGATCGCCGAACTCGACATCAATCCGCTGCTGGCCGATGCAGACGGTGTCCTGGCGCTCGATGCCCGCATCGTCGTCAGGAAGCCTGAAGCGGGGCGGGAGCGGGCGGCCCGCTTCGCCATCCGGCCCTATCCGGTCGAACTCGAGACCGAGATCCGCCACGGCGAGGAAAAGTTGAGGATCCGGCCGATCCGGCCGCAGGACGAGGCCTTGCTCGATGGCTTTGTCCGCCACCTGTCGCGCGAGGATGTGCGCATGCGTTTCTTCGGGGCATTACGCGAACTCAGCCACGAGATGGCGGCGCGCCTCACGCAGATCGACTACGACCGCGAGATGGCATTCCTGTTGATGGACGGCGAGATCCTGGTGGGCGTCGGCCGGCTCGCGGCCGATCCCGGCTTCGAGCAGGCCGAGTTCGCCCTCGTCGTCGCCTCGGATCGACAGGGCCGCGGCTACGGCACGCTGCTGCTCACGCATGTTCTGCATTACGCCAAGTCGCGCGGCATCAAGCGCGTGATAGGACATGTGCTGCGCGAGAACGACAAGATGCTCGCGCTCGTCAAAGCCATGGGCTTCCGGCGCGAAGGCATGCGCTCGGGCGAACCTGATCTCCGAGTGGTGAAGTCGCTCGGCTCTCTGTAACGTCCGTCTCCGTGGCCGGTGCGGATTGAGGCCGAATAGTGGCGACAGGCCAAGGCGTTAGGACGAATCGTTGATATGGCTTCGAAGAAGAACAGAAGCGGGAAGTCGAACAGAAGGAGTCCAAAACCACCGCCTGGTCGCCGCGAGCGCTTGCGCACACGCTTGGGGTCCCTCGGCGCGTGGATCGATGCCCATCGCTGGCACTCGATCGCGGCCGGTCTTCTGCTGCTGTTCTTCGGCAGTCTTGTCGGTGGCTATTTGGGCGCCGGCTGGCTCGAAGGCCTAGACCGCGAGCGGCTGGCCCGCGAGACGATCGAGGACATGAAGCGCGGCGCGCCCTCAGAAAACTCGGCGGCGGAACCCGATGCGAAGTACGCGCGTATCGAGGATATCCCGGGACTGCCCAAATACACCGAAGTCGAACCGGGCAAGCCGCGACCCTCGCTCGAGGAGAAGCCGCTTCCGGCCGGCAAGCCCGCGCAAGTGGCCGCGGCTGCGGCGGCTGTTTCGAGCGACCAGTCATGGCGGCGCAACGCGGTGCCGTTCCGCGACCTCAACGCGCGGCCGCTGGTGGCCATCGTGATCGACGACGTGGGCCTCGACCGGCCGCGCTCGAAGCGCGCCTGGGAACTTCCAGGACCGCTCACGATGTCGTTCCTGCCGTATGCCAAGGATCTACGCGATCAGGCGCGTGCGGCACGTGCGCGAGGCCATGAGCTGATGCTGCACCTGCCGATGGAACCCACCGGACGCAGCGATCCCGGCCCCGGCGCGCTGCTGGTCTCGATGACCGACGCCGATATTCGCCAGCGCACGGCCGCGGCGCTCGACAGCTTCGAGGGCTTCGCCGGCGTCAACAACCACATGGGCAGCCGCTTCACCGCCTTCCGGCCGGGCATGGAGACGGCGCTGCGCCAGCTCAAGCCGCGCGGCCTGATGTTCCTCGACTCGCGCACGACGAAGGACTCGGTGGGCGAGCAGACGGCGCAGGAGCTGGGCGTGCCAAACATCGTGCGCCACGTGTTCCTCGACGACGACGAATCGATCGACGCGGTGCGCCGCAAGCTCGCCGAAGTCGAGGCCATCGCCAAGCGGCAAGGCTTCGTCGTGGCGATCGGGCATCCCCATGAGGCCACGCTGCAGGCGCTTTCCGAATGGCTGCCCATGGCCCAGGGCAAGGGTCTTGCCCTGGCACCCGCCACCGCCGTATTGCGCAAGCGCAACGGTTGGGATTGAGTTCTCTT